>JAUVUV010000356.1 GCA_030604975.1 Candidatus Glassiibacteriota bacterium
GTCCGGGCAGTCTGTGCCCCTTTTGCGGCTCGATAGCAATAACCTGGATAGCTGGATTTCTCTCTTTGAGATACTTTCCTACCCCGGTGATTGTCCCGCAGGTACCGAATCCTGCGAAAAAGAATTTCACTTCCCCTTCTGTCTGCCTCCAGATTTCCGGCCCGGTAGTCTCGTAGTGGGCTTTGACATTATCCTGGTTTTCATACTGATTGGGCATGGCATATCGCCTTCGGCCATTTTCGCTATTCACGAGGGAGTGAGCCAGTGCGATCGCTCCATCCTTGGGGTGATCCACGGGGCAGAGGTCATCAGGGGTCGGCCATACCTCGGCGCCAAGCATCCGTAGAATCACTTTTTTCTCCTCTGGTATTCCCTCCGGAATAGTTACTGCCAGCTTTTTACCCATCAGTGCAGCCAGAGCGGCCAGAGCAATCCCGGTGTTGCCGGAGGTCGGTTCTACAAGCTCTTTGCCCTCCAGCTCGCCCCTTTCCTCCATGCCTTGCAGCAAATATAAAGCAGTGCGGTCCTTGATCGACCCAAACGGGTTGAACCACTCCAGCTTCAGGTAGAGATCAAACGAATTTTCTGGCAGCAGCCGGTTGATCCTGACCAGGGGTGTAGGGTTATCCACCGAGGAGATCAACTCCCTGATGTCGTCGTAACGGCGCAAGGCGGGACTGGAACGAAGGATTGTCCTGTCAATCTTTTTGGGGTCCATCCTTTTCCCTCACTTCCAAAGGTTCGGATACCAGATCATCACCATTGAGTCGCCAGAGGGAGTGCCAGGCTTTCTTCCCACCAAATGCAGTGATCAAATAGCTCACACCGGGAACAGCCTGCTCAAGATCCAGAACTGAAGGCCGGGCCCTGCCGCCTGGATGGGAATGGTAGTAACCGGCTATCCGATATTGACCGGAAACTTCCAGTTCAACAGCTTTGAGATGGGCCCTGTGGCCGAGAATATATCTTTCACTGGGAGACAAAATTTCTTCGTTTTCAGCCCGGAGCGAGCAGGTTACCATAGGCTCCAAGCCATGTGCCAAAAGAATGCCGCAGCACTCTTCCGGATAGCATTCACGGGCATGCTCAGCCACCGACTCCAGCACTTTGTTTAGGATCCTCACGACTCTCTCCTGCTGGAGGCTATTGTACAATGGGGGTCGTACTCAACCAGATCGGTGATACTGGGATTGTCTCCGCATAATGGACAGTTCGGGTCGGGAGAGCGTTTCAAAGTCCTAAAACTCCCATCAAGGGCATCATAGATCAGCATCCTGTGCGAAAATAAGCGACTCAGTCCCAGCAGAATTTTTAGAGCTTCCACAGCCTGCAGTGTTCCCATCACCCCCACTACCGCGCCAAGGACCCCTGCTTCCTGGCAATTCAGCACCAGGTCCGATGGTGGAGGCTCAGGAATGTAGCAGCGGTAGCAGGGATTCCCCTTACCCGGCAGCATAGTCATCAGCTGACCTTCGAAGCGTAAGGTAGCCGCGGAGACTAGAGCAATGTTCTCGAACCGGCAGCAGTCAGCCACCAGAAATCTGGTGGGAAAATTGTCGCTGCCGTCCAGGGCTACATCATAGCTGCGGATAATATCCCTTACGTTATCCATAGTAAGACGTTCGGAGATGGCTTCGACCTGACAATCAGGGTTGAGCCTTGTTATCGCCTCTTCGGCTGAAAACACTTTTTTTCTGCGCAGGTCATCTGTCCGATGAATGATCTGCCGCTGGAGATTGGAAAGCTCCACAGTGTCCATATCAACCACACCAAGCTTTCCGACACCTGCTGCGGCAAGGTAGAGCAGAGCAGGTGAGCCGAGCCCCCCAGCCCCGATAACCAGAGCACTTGATTTCAGCAATTTTTTTTGCCCTTCCCCACCCACCTGTTGAAGAATGATGTGGCGGGAGTACCTTTCGATTTGATCCTCGCTGAAAACCAGATCCATTGCCTCTCCCTGCTGGTTGGTTCATAATGTCGAGTCTTGCTCAAAAAGAGATCAGCTTTACTCTCTGTTGTTTTTTTCGCTCTATAACCATACCGGTCAGGAGACTGTCTCAAACTTCTCCTTCGGGTTAAAGATCAGAGTTTTTCGGGAAAAAAAATGTCATCCTGGCCGAAGATAGAGACTCCTCCTGCGATGGCAGAAAGAATGGTCACCGTGTCACCATCATTGACTGGTGTATCGAGGTCCTGCAAGAGACGAATCTCTTCTCCGTCGTTGACATGGATATTGAAATGGCGGCGCACCTTACCCCTATCGTCACAAAGACGTTCAACAATCCCCAGGTGTTTGAGGATTTCTCCCACGGTGCCGCCTTCTGCAGGCAACTCCTGCCGCTCGCCTAAAAGATTTCTCAGTGCGGTTCCAGTTCTGACAGTAATCGGCATGACTGCTTACCTCCAGTGGTACTCGGGTTAGGCTAGTTGTGAAAGAACGGTGTCGAATTTTTCAAGCTTCGCCTCGATCACCGGCCGCTCGCGAAGGCATCCGATAATCGCTTCTTGCGTTTTAAGTCCATTCCCGGTAATACTAACCACCACCGACTCGTCGCGTGGGATTCTCCCCTGCTCGATGAGCTTTTTAGTCACCGCCAGCGTTACTCCACCGGCGGTCTCAGTTAAAATCCCCTCGGTTTCTGCCAGAAGCTTTATCGCCTCAACCACCTCCTCATCCGTGGCGTCCTCGGCCCAGCCGCCGGTGCGGCAGATGGTGTCAATTGCGTAGAAACCATCAGCCGGGTTGCCGATAGCTATTGAATGTGCAATTGTCCTGGGTCTGACCGGTGTGAACATTTTAGCACCAGACTTCACCGCTGCCGAGATCGGGTTACAACCTGTGGCCTGTGCCCCGTGAATTTTCGTTCCTTCATCCTCTACCAGGCCCACTTTGGCGAATTCCTGCAGCGCTTTTTCGATCTTGGTGATTAAAGATCCTCCAGCCATGGGAACAACTATGTGCCTGGGAGCCCGCCAGCCGAGCTGCTCCAGAATCTCAAAGGCGAAAGTCTTCGAGCCTTCCGCATAGTAAGGGCGAATATTGATGTTCACGAAAGCCCAGCCGTAGCGGTCGGCGATCTCGGTGCAGAGGCGGTTGACCTTGTCGTAGTTGCCTGAAATCCCCACCACGTTCACACCATAGATCGCCGTTCCCACAATTTTTCCCTGTTCCAGTTCAGCAGGCATGAAAATGAAGCACTTAAGGTTCGCCTGCACCGATTGGGAGGCGAGACTGTTACCCAGATTCCCGGTAGTAGCGCAAGCTACGGTATCGAAGCCGAATTCCCTGACCTTGGAAAGGGCTACTGAAACTACCCGGTCTTTGAACGAAAGAGTGGGGTGATTGACTGCATCGTTCTTCACGTAAACTTCGCTGTGCCCCAGAGCACGCTCCAGGTTCCTTGCCCGGATAAACGGGGTGAAACCTACCTCTACACCGACAGTGGGCTCACTGTCCAGGGGCATAAATTCCCTGTAGCGCCACATGTTGGCCGGCCTGTTCTCGATAGTCCCCCTGGTTA
>JAUVUV010000422.1 GCA_030604975.1 Candidatus Glassiibacteriota bacterium
GCCAATCAAAATTGTTATAGCGCTTGCTTTCATCCTTTTCTGCAAAGCCCATGGAGCACTGGCCGGTTCGATCAGGGACAACGAAACCGGGGCAATCACCGCTGGATCACAAAGGCCGAAAACTTTAACCGATATACAGAAATAACGTCGAACTCCAGGTCAAGGTACCTGATTTCCGTGGCGCTGCGGTGCTGTTTCTTAAGCCGAAGTCCTGAATATATTTATTCTTTGAGAGCAGTTTCTAGGGAGGTATCAAATGACCAACCGAATATTGCCTGGATTTTTTTTCGTTTTCAGCCTGGTTCTGGGTTTCCTGTCCGTTACAGAGGCTTGTCCGGCCGTTTGCCCGCCGGATCGCAAACCGCAATGGTGGCTCAGAGACGGTATCTGCCTTGCGGGTAACTGGGAGCCGCTTGTTTTCAGGGTAAGACGCGGTCCGATCCCGACAAATTATCGCGCCCGATATGAATGGGAACACAGCAATGAAGCCATCTCAGCTCTGAAAGCAGCCGGTGTGAATATGATCGTAACCCATTTCTATAAGGGACTCGGCCTGCAACATGAGAAAAATGATCTGGTCTATACCAGAAAACTTGTCGATACCTGCAAGCACAGCGGCATGTTTGTGGGAGCCTATATCGGAAGCACGCTGTTCAGCGAGACACTTTACCAGGAGATCCCGCAAAGTGAACAGTGGAAACAGGTCAGCCTGAGCGGGGAGGTAATCAGGTATTCCGCGAGCCAATATTTCAGGGATCGGGCGGACTTTACAATCAAGGGCTACCGCGAGCATATCAAGTCGATTGTTACCACGGCGATCAAAGAATACGGGATGGATTTAATCCATTTCGACAACATCAGCTTTATGTTCAGTTCTCAAGCCGGCCGTACAGATAACATTCAGAAGCTTTTTCGACAGTACCTGAAAGAAAAGTATGACGCCCAGCAGCTCGAAGAACGACTGGGCTTTCCCGACATCTCAATGGTCAGCCCGCCAAGCCTCCGAGCAAATCCGATGCTGCCTGTTACTGACCCGCTGTTTCAGGAATGGACTTATTTCAGAGTGGAAGCTCTGGCTGATTACGTGGAGGAATTAAGCGAGCACATCCGCTCGCTCGATCCAGAGGTAATCGTGGAGACAAATCCTCAGGGACTGTGTGGAAGAAACAGGGCACTTGAAACCGGAATGGATCATCCCAGCCAGCTTCCTTTCACAGATATTTTCTGGAGTGAGGACCCGGATCATGCCAGGTACTTTGCGGAAGAGAAGCGCCTGATTAGCAAGATCCGCTCCTATAAGCTGGCCCGGCATTTCAATAACGCCCTTTTCAGCTACTCGAATAATCCGTTGGAAATTGCAGAAGCGACCGCATTCAACCGGATGTGTCTGGGAGATGTAGGCTACCGGCTCCTGGAAAATTGGCCGGAAGGCGTTAACATGGATGATTCTTATCGATATTATTACACTGACGATACACTTGATAGTGAGAAGAAGGCCCGCAACCGGCAATACATCCAGTTCTTCCATCAGAATAAAGACCTGTTTCGCGGCCTGGAGGTTGTGGCGGATGTCGGCGTGATGCGCGATTTCGAGTCTATGACTTTCGGTGGCTGGCTGCCTTACCTTAACACTATTCAGGCAGAGCAGGCTCTTATCCAGAACCGGGTTCCTTTCGAGATCATTTTCGACCAGGACTGGGAAAGACTGGATAGGTACAAGGTGGTTGTTTTAGCTTCTCAGGAGAATCTGTCAAATGATGAGATTGCAAGGCTCATGCAGTATGTTCACCAGGGCGGCTGCCTGGCCGTAGTTGGCCGCACGGGTGCCTACGACCAACACCGAAGGCTCAGAGGGCTGGAGGATGGCTTCTGGCGTCTGCTCGGCGCTGAATCTGTTTCAAAAGAACCGGAGAAAACAGTTAAAATGACCCTGGGTCAAGGGCGTATTTATTACCTTCCCGGTTTCGAAAATCATCCCAAAGTTCCTGAAATTTCCTCCCGGGTGCATCCTGATTACTGGCATCTCCCGCTTAACTGGGAACAGTTCATGGAGGGACTCCGTTTTTGCATGGGCGGAGAGTTCACGGTTACAGTGGAGACCAAGCTTCACGTGGCAGCCGCGCACTACAGAAAGGGCATGATGCGACAGGTGCATCTGGTAAATTACTGGACCGGCCATCCGGTGAGGTATATCCCGGTGATTTTTTCAGAACGCGGTCTGGCACCGAAAAAAGCCACGCTTTATTCCCCGGATCATTTACCCTTGCCACTTGATCTGAACCGTTACCGCAAAGGCTGGCTCGTGCTTGTACCGGAGGTGGAAACTTATGGAATCGTAGTGCTCCAGTAGGGTGTCTCACGCTGGCTATGATCTTTTCCTGACTGAAAAGGCAACCCACTGGAAGATATCGCCAAAATGTCAAAATCGGTTTTATTGGTCAAAACGCTTCCTCGAGATCGGGAGGGACTAGTGAAAAACATTCAAAAGATAGCCGTAGAATTGATAATTGTGCTTGCTGTAAATCTTTTTTTATTTCCTGAAAAAGCTTTAACCGCATCAAAATTTCAGCACCCCCAGTGGTGGCTTAGAGACGGAATCTGTTTCGTGGGAAATTGGGAGCCGCTGAGTTTCCGCATCCGCAACGGGAGGGTTCCCCGCGATTACCGGGCACATTACGAGTTCGAACACCAGGAGAGCACTGTCAGAGAGCTTAAGAGAGCAGGTGTCAACATGGTGATCACCCATTTCTACAAGGGGCTCGGCCTGAAGCATGAGAAAGAGGACCTCAAATACACAGCCAGGCTGGTAAAACGCCTCAAGAAACATGGAATGTACGCAGGGGCCTATATCGGCAGCACTCTTTTTTCGGAAACCCTTTACAGGGAGATCCCCGGTTCCTCAGACTGGGTGCAGCTCGACCGCCGTGGCGAGCCGATTATCTACTCCAGCCAGTATTTCCGTGAGAGGGCAGATTTTACCCGGGCC
>JAUVUV010000485.1 GCA_030604975.1 Candidatus Glassiibacteriota bacterium
ATCGTGCCTGCGCTGGGTGCCGGCCATTACCGCCAGCCCTTTCTTTTGAGCCAGTTCCCCGGTTTCGATAAACTGGCGCACCCCGGTCGGGTCCACCGCAACCGGTTTCTCGGCGAAAACATGCTTGCCCGCCTCGACACATTCGGCGAAGTGGATCGGCCGAAAACCCGGAGGGGTTGCCAGCAGCACCAGGTCAACTTCGGAGTCGATCAACTCCTTGTAGGCGTCGAAACCCACGAAACAGCGGTCTTTAGTGACCTCGAAGCCTTTCAGCGGGCCGCCTTCCCGGTTGGGATCGCTAAGATTTTTCCTGCATTTTTCCAGGCGGTCCTGGTAGAGATCGGCCAGGGCCACCAGGTGAATATTGGGTGCAGCTTTAAGAATTTGTTCGGCGGCACCGGTTCCCCGGCCACCGCAGCCCACCAGTCCCACACGGATCGGATCGGCGTTCTGCCCCCAGGCATTTCGCAGAACTGAAAATCCGGCAAGCGCACCGGTGGCGGCAACCGCTCCTGTCCTGAGAAAATTGCGGCGGGATTGACCGGGTGCCTTTCTGGATTCATTCATCAGGCCCCTCCTTTAGAATTAGGACAATAACTTGCAGAAAGTTTGCCGTGGCGATAAGAAAAAATTCTAGAAATTAATCATTTAAAGCGGATGGCAAATTGCCGGGATCATTAGTCTGACTGATTGATAAATACCTTATGCAGCTTTCGAAAGCAAGGATATCCCGGGGTTGGAATTCAATGTGGCGAAGGCACAGAAAAATAATATTTATTTTCTTCCATGCGGATTATTATTATTTCTTTACTGAGAATAAATAATATATAAAGATGGAATATTTTTCTTGAGGGACCAAACCCAGTGAAAAGACGTATCTTTATCTTTACTGTTTTGACCCTGCTGGCCCTGTTGAACCTGGGCGCCGAACAGGCGGGTGAGCACAGGATCTTTTCCTTCGGTATCGTCGCGGATATACAGTACGCGGACAAGGAAGTCTCTGGCCGGAGAAGATACTCCGAAGCGCTTGGAAAGCTCGAGAGATGTGTATTAGAATGGAATTCACGGGAGTTGGCATTCACAATCCAGCTCGGCGATATAATCGACGGAAACCGGACTCCTGCAGCGACATTGAAAGATCTCTCCTCGGTTCTGGACGTACTCAGCAACCTGAGTACAAAGATCTACCACGTTATCGGCAACCATTGTCTCACAGTGAACCGGGATCTTCTTCTTGATAAGCTGGGCCTTCAAAGCACCTACTATGATTTCAGCCACTCCGGCTGGCGTTTTATTGTCCTGGACGGGATGGATATCAGTGTTCAGGGCTGGCCGGAGGAGAGTGAAAACTACAGGCGGGCGAAAGCATACCTGGCAGCCAACCCGGATGCGGCCTCCTACAACGGCGCAATCGGCGAGGCTCAAATTACCTGGCTGAAAGAGCGGCTGGAGCACGCCTCTAAGGCCGCGGAAAGAGTGATAGTTTTCTGCCACCATCCCGTTCTAGAGGAAGCCAGCGGTAAAAGCGCTCTTCTCTGGAATCACCAGGAAATCACCGAGCTCCTGAATAATTATGCCTGTGTTGCCGCTTTTTTCAGCGGCCATGCCCACGCAGGAGGTTATGCCTTTCGCTACGGTATCCACCACCTTACCCTGCCTGGAATGGTGGAGTCACCAGCAGGCGGGAATGCCTATGGAATAGTGGATGTCTATAATGACAGACTGGTACTTAACGGAGTGGGCACTGTGAAAAGTGCCACCCTCGAGCTTGACTCTAATTAATATTCGAAGCGGAGGAGCAATGTCAGCGCAACAAAATGACCGTTTGGCAGGAAAGTATTTGCCAATGATTTGTGCTTTTTGGTCCATGAATTTGATTCTCGCCTGCGCAGTCGGGCTTTTATTCCTGTCCGGCTGCGGCAGGCCGCTGGATGAGAAGGCTGTCGGACAACCGGAGGGGACGGCCCCGGAAAGCAGATTCATCAAAACGGAGCGCCGCTGGGAGAAGATCTACGGCAACGCAGTTTACGAGCCGCTTGAGGAGCGGCCGCTGGTCTGGATGCCTCTTGGTATTATCGAAAGGCACGGGGAGCAGTTGCCCTGGGGACTGGATGGCGACAAAGCATATCTGATCTGTCTGAGACTTGCAGACAAGCTCGGTGGAGTGGTGCTCCCGGTCAACCACTTCGCTGGAATTCACGGCGACCGGCGGTCGGACCGGAATGAGGAGGAATTCCGTAAATCCCATAAGGCCGTGGGAGATTTCATGTTCACCGAGGATTTTTTCCGAAGGTTTCTCTGGGAAGCATTCGACGGTCTGGCGAATTTCGGTTTCGAGGTGATCGTGGCCTACACCGGGCACTACCCTGAAATCCAGACCGATGTTCTCAAAGAAGTCGCAGATGCATACACCGGCACCGGCCGCGCAACCGTGATCCCGTTCTGGGAGGTGCTGGCCTGCGGAGAGGGCGACCATGCCGCCAAATGGG
>JAUVUV010000439.1 GCA_030604975.1 Candidatus Glassiibacteriota bacterium
CTATTTATGGGACACGCCTCTAGAGACGATCCAGAAAATTGCCCAGAATCTTCTTGCCCTCGAAGGTAAGAATCGATTCCGGGTGAAACTGCACGCCCTCCACAGGGAAATCCACGTGGCGCAGGCCCATGATCACGCTATCCTCAGTGCGGGAAGATACGACAAAGCACTTCGGCACGGAATCAGGCTCTATGATCAGGGAATGATAACGAGTGGCTTCGAATGGGTTCGGAACTCCCCGATACAGGGATGAGCTGTCGTGGTGGATCATGCTGGTCTTACCGTGCATCAGGTATGGAGCGCCCACCACCTTGCCGCCATAGGCCTGGCCGATACACTGATGGCCGAGACAAACTCCCAGTATCGGGGTAACTGCGCCCAGGCGTCCGATCAACTCAAGCGATATCCCGGCATCATCCGGCGTTCCAGGTCCAGGTGAGATTATTATCCCCCGGGGCTTGAGTTTCTCCACCTCCGCCACGGTTATTTTATCGTTGCGGAACACAGTAAGCTCCGCTCCCAGCTCCCCCAGATACTGGACGAGATTATAGGTGAAAGAATCATAGTTGTCAATGACAAGAATCATAGAAATTCTCCGGCTTGCTCCACAGCTTTGAGCAGGGCCTTGGCCTTGTTCAGGGTTTCCTGGTACTCCAGCGCCGGTTTGGAATCAGCAACTATGCCGGCACCGACCTGGATGTAGGCTTTGTCGCCCTTGATCACAATCGTCCTGATTGCGATGCAGGAATCGAGGTTACCGGAAAAGTCGATATAACCTACTGCCCCGGCATAGATACCCCTGGCTTCCTTTTCCAGTTCATCGATTATTTCCATTGCCCTCACCTTGGGAGCACCGCTTACTGTACCTGCCGGGAAACAGGCGCCGAGCACATCCAGAGCCGAAACATCTGAGCGCACCCGGCCCTCCACGTTGCTCACAATATGCATCACGTGCGAGTAGCGCTCGATAGCCATCTGTTCGGTGACCCGGACAGTGCCGTAGTCGCAAATACGGCCTATGTCGTTGCGGCCCAGGTCGACCAACATCACGTGCTCGGCTCGCTCCTTGGGGTCGGCAAGCAGTTCCTCTTCCAGTCTCCTGTCTTCCTCCTCATCCACACCACGCCGCCTGGTACCGGCAAGTGGCCTGGTGGTGACCACACCGTTTTCCACTTTTACCAGAACCTCGGGGGATGAGCCGGCGACTTTCAGGTTACCGAACTTGAGGTAAAACATGTACGGCGACGGGTTTATCCGGCGAAGCGCCCGATAAAGGTCGAACGGGTCTCCCTTGAGTCGGGTGTAAAGGCGCTGGCTGAGCACCACCTGTCTAATGTCTCCGTTGTGGATATATTCCTTGGCCCGCCGTACCATGGACTCAAACTCCTCGAGGGTCGTGTTGGAACTGATTTCCGGGACCGCTACTCCGGCAACCGGCTTGAAATTCTGCGGCACGAGCACGATCTCGTTGATACGCTTCACAATCCAGCGAATCCTCTCGCAGGCGTACTCGTAAGATTCAGCCGGGTCGGTGTCGTTCTCAATGAATGTACTCACCACCACGGTAAGCGTGTGCTTGACATGGTCGAAAACTATCAACTGGTCGGCTACAATGAGAAAGCAGTCAGGAAGCCCGAGAGGATCCGGTTTTGTCTGGGGTATGTCCTCGAAGTAACGGATCGTATCGTAGGAGAAATAGCCCACGATCCCGTTCTGAAACTTGGGCAGCCCTTTGATAGGTTCAGGTTGATACTGCGCTATCCAGCTTTTAAGAAACTCTATCGGGTTTCCCTCATAGCGACTGACTTTGCCGTCTCTGAATAGCTCGATTTTCTCACCCCGGGCCTGAATGATCAGGCGGGGAGCGAACCCGAGAAACGAGTAGCGTCCGATTTTTTCTTCCATCTCCACGCTTTCCAACAGGAACGCGTATTCGCTCGGCTCACAGATTTTTTTGAATAGGCTGATCGGGGTTTCGGTGTCCGTGTAAAGTTCGGCGGCCACGGATACGATTTTTCCCTTCCCGGCTCTGGCCAGGAATTCTTCTTTTTCCGGGATTATCACAGGCATAATATTTTCTCCAGAATCACGGAGATTACCTCCGGCATCATGCGCCTAAAATTAAAAAGCCGCGGAACCCAGTAGGCGCCCGCGGCTTGATTAAGTAAATGATATATCAGCTAGGCTTGCGGGCATATTTCTTCCCGGGCGTGGTAATGTACCATTTGCCAGAGAAATGCACACCACAGCCAAAACCAGTCTTTTCCCCTGTTTGTAAAACCAGTCATGATTTAGCTCTTGCTTTGGTAAATATATCTAAGATAACCACCATCAACCAGAGACCAATTATACCGATTGAAATTTTTATTTAACAGTTCCATATTAAAGCAGCGCAGCCAAACTGTCAATGTTTTATGCAAAATATCGCACATACCGGATATGATTAATTCAATTGATTTCTAGAAATATTAGATTATTTTGGAAAAAAACAGGTCAATGATGCAACTGAAATAGGACTTATCATGGAATTCGGACTAAAGGTAAATCCGGGTCTGGAGGCTCGGAACTTCCTCGAAGACAAGATCGACAAGCTGCGGGAATCCGGTTTCGATCAAAGTAGGGTCCGGCTTAATGAAGATGTCGATCTCATTTTCAGCGTCCAGTTCGACAAGCTGAAAAAGGACTCCCGGTTCAGACATGTCTTTCTGGAACCGCGCATCAATCTGCGGATGGGAAAAACCAGCCTGGGTGAAACTTTTATCGGGGCATTTGCGGTCCTGGAGAAAATATTCAATGAAAAAATATCTGCTGCTCACAACAAGAAGGAGCGAACAACGATCGAGGAGGAGTATTTCAACACCAAGCTGGATGCCCTGGAAAAACTCTTTGTGGTAGATATCTCCACGTTCGAGCACTATTTC
>JAUVUV010000409.1 GCA_030604975.1 Candidatus Glassiibacteriota bacterium
GGCACCCATTACCCGGTAAACATTCGAGGCACCCAGGTTGCCACTTCCGTGTTCCCGGAGGTCGATTCCCTGGAGCAGGCGGCCTGCCAAATAGCTGGTTGGAAAAGCTCCGACTAAGAAACCAGCTAATGCCAGGATTAGATAATAAATCACCTATCCATCCCCGATATCTGAAAAACAAATTTTATTGTGCCTACGCCTAACGACGGTCCTTTTTCTTTTCTCGCCGCCTGGCAAAACGAAGCCTGACAGGCGTACCCGGAAAAGGGAATCTCTCACGCAGAGAGTTGACAAGGTAACGCCTATAGTGTTCTGGGATTCTGTCAGGGAAGTTAGTATATATTTCGAACGAAGGTGGCGCGGTTCCAACCTGCCTGCAATCGTGGATCATGATCCTTCTTCCTCCCACTGCCGGTGGGTGTAAATGCTCCACCGCGCCATCGAGAAACTCTTTCAGGCTTTCCTGGGGTATTCTCTTGCTGCGCTCTTCATTGATTTCGACCACCAGGCGAAGCAGCCTGCCCAGCCGCTGAGCAGTCAGCGCCGAGATGAAAATCACCGGTACGTTCGCCAGGTGCGGGAAATCCTGTTTCAGCTCTCTTTCAAGATTAGCAGATGTCTTGGAATCCTTTCTTTCGACAAGGTCCCACTTGTTCATCGCCAGGATCAGGCTCTTACCGTTTTCGATCGTCATATCGGCGATACGCAGGTCCTGTCGGCTCACACCTTCGCGGGCATCGAGAATCAACACAGCCACATTGCAGCGCTCTATGCAGCCAATGGTCCGCATCAGTGTGTAGTAATCCAGGCCGCGAGCCATTCTCATTTTCTTGCGCAGTCCGGCTGTATCGATAAGGACAAGTTCGCGGCCATAGTAACGGATAACCGTATCCACAGGATCCCTGGTGGTTCCGGCCACCTCGCTCACCACTACCCGTTCCTCGCCGACCAGGCGGTTAACCAGGAGGCTTTTCCCCACGTTAGGCTTGCCGATCACGGCAACCTTGACCGCATCCTCCGTGATTCCGGTATCCGGCTGTTCCTTTACAGGCAGGTTGGCAACGAGAAGGTCCAGGAGATCGCCGGTTCGGGTTCCATGCAGGGCAGAGACATCGATCAGGTTCTCGAATCCCCAGCGGTGGAACTCTTCCAAGGGAACTGCTTGGCGGGCATCGATTTTATTGACTGCGACCACCACCGGTTTTCCTGTGCGCCGTAAAAGCTGCGCGAGGTCTTCCTCCTCGGCGGTGGGCCCGTCCTTGGCATCGACCACCAAAAGAAGAAGGTCTGACTCCTCAATGGCCACTTCGACCTGGAGCTGGACCTCTTCTTGGAATTTCTCGAACACCTGGCTGATTATTCCGGCGGTATCAACAAGGCCGAAAAAGCATCCAATCCATTCCACAATCCCATAAATCCGGTCCCTGGTTACCCCGGGGGTGCTGTCAACAATCGCCACCCTTCGACCGACCAGACGATTGAACAGGGTAGATTTTCCTACATTCGGCCTGCCGATGAGCGCTACTCTGGGAAGCGATTTCACAGTTTGTCAGACCCTCTTACAACTTGACTATCCAGATAGCGCTTTTGTACTTTTCAGCGACCTCATCGGCAACTCTACGCGCTTTGACCGAGTTGTCATAAGTACCGAGGCGCACACGGTACCATCTTCCCGAACTAATATCGGCTTCCTCGACTCTGGCATCGTATCCATTGCCATTATAGAAGTCAGCCAGTTTCTCCGCTTCGGTTCTCGTTTCCCACGCAGCGACCTGGACAGTGAAAGTTCCTGGGATAGCAACAACTTCCTTTTGTGGTTCAGGTTCGGGTTCCGGCTCTGGTTCGGGTTCCGGCACTGGTTCTGGCTCCGGTGCGGGCTGCTCCACCTGAGCCTGTGGCTGCGGTGCCGGAGCAGGTTCTTTTTTCCCGCAACCTGTGGCCAGGCATATCAGTGCCAGACAAACTAACAAAAACAGTTTTCTCATCAGACACTCCGTGGTTAAAGAAAACAGACTGTTATCAATTTACGGCTAATCCACAGTCAAGCACTTGCTCTCCGGTCTCCGTTGCCGGTTTCTATTTCAGCGATTTCGGCCAAAGCCTCCGCAAGATCCCGGGCCACCACGACTACTCCTGGCTCAAGTGCTTCGCTAATCTGATCGACGTGAAGATCATCCAGGAAATAGCCATCATCGTTCAACGCACTTGCCGGTAAAAGGTAAAAATCCGCCGGTTCGGCATTTTCCAGGGCCCGCAATATGTCACGGCCAGCCAGAAGGCCCGCCACGGTTATCGATTCTCCGAGAAGCGAATTGGCGACAACCGTGATTTCAAACCTATCGGGCACAAGGGTTTCCAGGCGCGGCAGCAGCCTTGCCGCCAGTACCTTCTGGTAAAGAGGCCCGGTAACAATGCAATAGCGCCTGCCGGGTTTGGAAGGCAACGGGCCGCCACGTTTCAAATACCTGGACAAAGACTCAATCGAACTGCGAACCAGGCCGACCCCGTTTTCGATCTGTGGATATCCCTCATAGGCTTTGTGCGAGGGTATCTGCCTGCCGGCAAGCAGGTAGAATTCATCCGCAGCAAAAACGAATCGCCCGCCTCTCTTGCGCCTGCACTCCCTCTGCCGGCGGTGAATCAGCCTTATAGTATAATCAGCAACAGCCGGGGTTACGGGCTGAATTTGGGCCAAGTGCTGTCGGTGGCCGCTCAAACCGACAGGAACCACGGCTAGCGATAGGGCACCGGGCCCCAGCCCCTCGAAATCCCCTATTGTGCCTTCCAGAACCGGACCATCATTAATCCCCGGACAGAGCACCACCTGGCCGTGCAGCCCCACTCCACCTGCGATCAGCCGCTCGAGCAGGGGCATAATCTCGTTCCGCTTGGAGGCACCGAAAATCTTCCGCCGAACCTCGGGTTGGGTGGCATGCACTGAGATGTACAGCGGACTCAGCCCCATCCGGATGATACGGGAGATATCGCGCTCTGACAGACTAATGCCGGTTATGAAATTGCCCTGAAGGAAACTGTGCCGGTAATCTTCATCCTTCACATAGAGCGAGCGGCGCAATCCCCTGGGAAGCTGATCGACAAAGCA
>JAUVUV010000497.1 GCA_030604975.1 Candidatus Glassiibacteriota bacterium
CCTATTGTGCACATGTAAATTATCGTTTCCTGGACTCCGTCGGTTTCGAGCAGCCCGTTTACTTCGCCATCGAAAAAAGCTCCTACAAGGCAGAAACCCTGTCCCAGCGATTCAGCCGCAAGGGCGAGGTTCTGAGCTGCATGTCCGGCATCGAGATAAATGTATCGGTAAGCCCGCTGGCGGTACTTCCAGCTGCAACGTTTCACCACCGCTGTCCAGAGAAAAGCCACGGCGCATTCGAAAAACACCGGTTGATTGAGCCCGGCCCTCATCAGTTGGTCTCTCAGGTCGCCCGCCCTGAGCAGCTCCAGCTTGTGTTCGAGCACATTGTAATGGTAAAGCCCCATCCCTGCGCCGCTGACATGGTTGCACACAACATAGGTCTCCACAGGGTAAAGAGCCCCGGCTGACGGTGCGCTGCGGAACTCGAAATTTCGAGCGCGCGCGGTGATTCCTGTACAGGCCCAGAGAAGCTGGCTCAGGATTTTCAGCTCGACAGGCTTTTCCTCGAATTCCCTAAAACTCCTTCGCGATGCGATTGTGTTCCAAAGGGGCCTTCCGCCTGAAACTTCGGGATCAGGCAGTTCAACGGTATCCGCCTTCGGGTAGCTTTTGTAAAGCGATACCTGTTCGTCCCAGGCGGAAGACCAGTCTTTCATACTCTCCCGCCCGTACTTGGTGAGCCTCTGGAAATCATCGCCTACAGTGGATGCATTCTTGTTTTCAGCGCTCATTAATTCCTCCAGGCACTTGACTCCGAAAATAATGGACCAAAGGTGTGTTATTCCATGGTTTCGGTAAAAACCACCCGTAGGGGCGCACGGCCGCGCGCCCCTACAGAAAACAAAACATTTTCATTGTTTCCGGGTGAGCCACCGACTCATGATGACTGACTCCTGCGGTGTATTAATTCTTTGCGCAGATGAGTCAAAAAGAGATAAAAGGATTTTATTAACGTGCGTTTCTTCCATTAAAATCCTGCTCTGTTCCCTGTCCCCATTCAGCGGAGATCACTCCAATTCCAGATTGAGCTTGAACACCCGGTTCGGATTGTGGAAAAGCATGTTTTCTGCCACCTCAAGCGCGGTTTTCTTATCCAAGTCGCCCCGCTCGACCTTGACTGCCAGTGCCCGGGCGATATTGTCGCGTGCGATCTCCAGATGGCCGTGAATGCTTTCCACCATGTGAAGGTCCCCACCAAAGCCGAATATTTTATTATTCGGCACGTAATCCAGCCACTCATCGAGCATCTGTATCGTGGTGGCCGGGCTGATAATATGCATCCAGCACAGGTCGAGATAGGCGTTGGGAAAGTTCTTGCCGATCACTCCCCACTCGCGGCAGTACGGGAAACCGCCGTGGAACAGCACAAACGGCACCCGCCTGTACTCGCTGATCAGATTGATCAGGTGCGAGGGCCTGCTGTCGGTAATATTGTTGGTATAGCCGGCCTGAAGGCCGGTGTGTATCTGGTAGGCCAGGCCGTGCTCCTGGGCGAAACGCACGCTCTCGTGCACGAGAAAATCCTGCAAGGGCGCAAGCTCATCATAGCTGCGGTGCGGCGTATCGATCCAGGAGGAGGCGTGTCGGGCGAACTTGCGGGCGAAAAGCTTATTGAAAGCCCGGTCAGCATCAGCCAGGGTCGTGCGCTGGAAATAGATCGAGCGGTTGTAGGCCAGGTTGTTTTTCAAAGCCACGACATTTTTCTTCTCCTTGAGCAGTCTCTCCAGATAGCTCCACATCGCCTCGCGCATCTGGGCGGCAGAATGGATAGACCGGCCGCTTCGTGATTCCAGGGCCTCGAGATCCTCTCTGCTGTCGGCAAGGATGAAAAAATTCGCATGACGCAGGCTGCGGAAAAAAATTGGCGGGTATTCATCGTCACTGTCGCTGTCCAGGATAACCGCACGGATATTATACCTTTGTTTGAACCATTTTTCGTAAGAGCCCTCGGTTATCCCGGTACGGATCTTTTCCCAGAGCGTATCGAAACTCCCTTCATCGAGGGTTTCGATCCCGAACACATCCCGGAGTGTGCGCTCGATTGACCTGCCGTATCCAGTGGTTCTGGTGTAGGGATAGTATTTCAGGAATACCTTTCGCGCGAGCACAGGATCACGATCGGCGTTCTCTGCCGCCTCAGCTTCCTCATCACTTGCCCCTGCGGCGCAAAGGTTGCAGCCCACGTAACCCAGGTCCAAAGGCGAAAAAGGGCTTTCCCGGCGGAAGCGTTCGGATTTTGTATGCTCGTGTGTATCGATAACGGGCATCTGAGCGATCTGTTCTCTCAGCTCCCTGTAAGTTGATTCCAGTACCTGCATCTATGGCTCTCCCATTTCTGAACTATAGTTATCTTGCAATCGGCCTTGTTCATCAGTGTCACCACGCC
>JAUVUV010000051.1 GCA_030604975.1 Candidatus Glassiibacteriota bacterium
ACATCTTCAGCATGGAAAGTTCTCCGGATTTGAACCTGAATTTAGCCAGTATTCCCCTATGGGTTGATCCGTTTGTAATCTCTCGAAGGTTTGTTTTATTATGTTCGATATCTTTCAATACCTGTGCAATTTCGAGCACCCTGCTTTAGACATGAGCGAGCAGAGTTTATCCAACTCTTTAAAAAATAAAGGGTAACACATAGCTTATATTGTGGCAGGCTATATGCTAGTACAATTCAAAGGGATTTTTATCATTCACAGAACTTCTTTGCCGACCAGCGTTTCGGCGAACATCGGCTGTTCTTTGAAAGCCGCTCGCAACCGGGCCGAGGGAACAGCGGTGTGGATCAAGCAGGTTTAGATTCCTTTTTACTTTTCAAAATGGAAACCGAATTCACCACTCACTGCTCGAGTGCTTGACCGCGATATCGGAGACGGATTGCAGGATTGTTATGGATCTAAGCATCACTTAAGAAGAAAAGGAGAGCCGATTTTGTCTAAAGGATATTTCACTTTTGTTTTGCACTCCCACCTGCCCTATGTGATTACTCACGGCCAGTGGCCCCATGGCATGGACTGGCTCAACGAGGCTGCTGCGGAAACTTACATTCCAATGATCGATATGTTCGAGAAGGTGAGTAACAAATTCAGCGGCCGGATTGGAGTAACCATCGGTGTAACCCCGATCCTGGCCGAACAACTCGCCGATGACCGTTTCAAAAATTCTTTCTCCGACTACCTGGAGCAGAAAATCGCAGCGGCAGAGGAGAACAGGTCCGAGTTCGAGCAAGTCGGTGACGGTCATAAAGCCGACCTTGCCGATATGTGGAGAAAGTTTTACCAGGACGTTAAAGAACTGTTTACCGAAAAGCTGGGTGGAGACATCCTGGGGGCCTTGCGCTCTCTCCAGGAATCGGAAAAGATCGAGATCATCACCTGCGCGGCAACCCATGGCTATCTTCCGCTTCTGGGCCGCGATGAATGTGTCCGGGCGCAGCTTGCTCAGGGTATGGCGACCTACCGCAGGCATTTCGGAACCCAGGCTCGCGGGGTCTGGTTGCCAGAGTGCGCCTACCGCCCCTCATACGACTGGGTCAGTCCGCTGGCCGAGGAGGGCTACGGCCCAACAAGTCCGGTCAGGCGCAAAGGGATTGAACAGTTGGTAAGCGAGGCTGGGCTGAAATACTTCATTGTGGACTCGCACATGCTCAAAGGGGGCAAGGCAATCGGGGTCTATATCGACCGTTTCGAGGCTCTGCAGCGGTTGTGGAAGCAGTTCGAGAAAACCTACGAGCCCCGCCCTGAAGACACCGAGCGCACTCCCTACCTGCCCTACCTGGTGGGGGATACCGGCCACCACGCCCCGGTAGCCGTCTTGACCCGCGACCCGAAAAGCGGAATTCAGGTCTGTAGCGGCGAGTGGGGGTATCCCGGCAACGGGATGTTCCTCGATTTCCATAAGAAACATTTCCCCGGCGGGCACCGTTACTGGCGGGTCACCTCTGCCAAGGCGGACCTGGCCGACAAGCAGGAGTACGAGCCGAATCGGGTGGAGAAAATCATCGAAAGCCAGAGTTCTCACTTCGTCGGACTGCTGGAGAAGATAATCAGCGAATATAATTCCGAAAGCGGCTCCGCGGGCATGGTCACCGCCCCCTATGATAGCGAGCTGTTCGGACACTGGTGGTTTGAAGGCCCCCGCTGGCTGGGTCGGGTGTTGGAAAAGCTGGGGGAGTCGAATGTTGTCGATTTATACTCCTGCTCGGATTTCCTCGAGACGGCCAAACCCCGCACAGTGGTGAGCCTTCCCGAGGGAAGCTGGGGTGAGGGAGGTTTCCACTACATCTGGCTCAACGACTGGACCAAGTGGACCTGGCGCCACGTTTACGAGGCCGAAGACAAGATGTGCGAGGTAGCCAGAAAACTACACGACAGAGGTTCGGAAAACGCCTACCGGGTGGCCTGCCAGATGGGCCGCGAACTGCTCCTTCTTGAAAGCTCTGACTGGCAGTTCCTGATCAGCACCTGGAGTGCGCGTGATTACGCCGAGGCTAGAGTGGCCAGGCACTGGGAAAATTTCGAACGCCTCCACGCAACTTTCGGCCGCTTCGAGGCCGGGGATTCAGTTGATGAGGCTGACTGGCGTTTTCTGGAAATTTGTGAAGAGAACAACAAAATATTCCAGGACATTAAACCATCCCTATGGCTACCCTGATTAAAAATAAAAAAGCCGTGTTGAGGCTGGTACTCCAGACCAGCTCGGAGGCCGTGCTGCTGCTCGATAGGCAGGGGACTATCCTGGGAGCAAGTCTCAGGCTTACCGACCTGCTGGGAACAAACTGGCAGAAACTCCAGGGCAGGCCGTTCAATTCGCTGGCGCCGCCCGAACTGAACAGTGTGCCTCTTGACCCTCCGCCCGAGGGTAGGGTAAAGCTGAATATCGTGGACGCCTCAGGAGAAAAGATCCTCTCGCACTGGAAAATCGTCGCCTGGAGCCCGGATGCGGAGATTGGCATCAAGGAGAAGATGTACGCGGCTTATCTTCAGGAATGGTTCGGCAAGCCCGGGACTGGATACGAAAGTTTTCTCGAAGAAACCGTGCACGAGAACCTCTCAGACAGCCTCCCAATCGGCGTGCTGGTCACCGACCGCAAGGGTAAAATCGTCCTCTATAACCTGGCCCAGGAAAATATCACCGGTGTGGACAGGCAAAGCGCTCTTGGTGGAATTCTTTTCAAGGACTACGCCAGGCAAGCGCCTCCGGAGGCGGTCGCCTCTTTCGAAAGGGCTCTCAATGAGGAGGTCAGAAACGCCGAGCATGAGTTCGACTACACCGACCGCTTCGGGAAAACCCGCAGGTTTAAAAGCCGGGTAAGTTCGCTAATCGGGCCGGAAGGCCAGATTCACGGCGCTGTGCAGACCCTTGAAGATGTGAGCCGCCCCAGGCTGCTCGAGCAGGAGATAAACCGCACTAAGGACTTCCTCAAAAGGCTCCTGGACACCACACCAAACCCGATATTTACCGCCGACATGACCGGCAAGGTTATCTTCTATAACAACGCGGCTGAGGAACTTCTCGGGTTTAAATCTATCGGAAATAGAGAGATTTACACCGGGGATCTCTACCTTGGCGGCAAGCGGGAAGCAGAACAGGTGCTTCAGTACCTTGAGGAATGCGGCGGCAAAGTGGAGAATTACGAAACCTATTTCAACGACATCTCCGGAAACGAGTTCCCGGTAAGCCTCTCACTGGCATACCTTTATGACGAGTCATCCAAGCCTGCCGGGATTATTGCCATAGCGCGAAACCTGAGCCATGTAAAAGAGCTCGAAAGTGAAATCCGCCGCAACGAACATTTCCTGGCCACTTTCATCCACAACAGCCCGGATGCGGTGATCACTCTCGATGAAAAGGGGCTGGTGAAAACCTGGAACCAGGGCGCTGAAAAGATGTTCGGTTACGCTGGCGAAGAGATGATCGGCCAGCTGCTGAACCGCCTGATGCCCCTGGAAGCAGGCAAACCGGAAGACTACCGTTTCGGCAGAGTAGAATTTTCAGAGAACGGAAAATTGAAGCATTATATCACCGACCTGGAGAACACCTCGGGTGAGCGGCTTGTGGTTGAAGCTACATCCACTGTCCTCGACGAGCAGGACAAGCCCGAGCTTAGCGGAAGACTGATTATTTTCCGCGATGTCACCCTGCGCGCCCGGCTGGAAGAGGTTCTGCAGGAGAATATCGCAGAGCTCTCCACGATCAACGAAATCAGCGAAGCGCTCCTCTCCTCGAAAGACCTTAACGAAATCCTGCAGATCATTCTTATCGGAGTCACCGCTGGACAGGGCCTGGGTTTCAACCGGGCGTTCCTGCTGCTTGTGGATCATGAGGAGCAAGCCCTGATGGGCAAGCTCGCCATTGGACCATCAAACGCGGAAGAGGCCTGGACTATCTGGAACGACCTTCAAGAGAAATTCCATACCCTCAGCGAGGTTTTCGAAGCTTACAAGCACAGCGGCCTCGATCAGGATATTCACGTCAATGAAATCGTGCGTAACATAAAAATACCGCTGAGCGAAACGGATAATCCTCTGGTGCGCTCTTGCCTGGAAAAGAAATCTTTTAACATTGTAAACGGTGTTGCCATGGGCACCTTCCCCCGGAACATGGCCCGGCTGCTGGGCACGGACACCCTGGCGATCGTTCCGATTGTCTGCGAAGACCGCAGCGTCGGGCTCCTGCTTACCGACAACTTGATCAACCACAAGCCGATCAATGAAGAGGACGTGCGTAAGCTTCATGTTTACGCCAACCTGGCCAGCCAGACTGTCGAGCGCAGCCGGCTTCACCTCAGCCTCGAAGAAAAAATCACTGCCCTGGACAAGGCTTACAAGGAACTCAAGGAAAGCCGCACCAAGCTTGTCCGGGCCGAAAGGCTTTCAGCCCTCGGGGAGCTGGCGACCCAGGTGGCCCACGAAATCAGAAATCCGCTGGTCAGTATCGGGGGGTTTGCGCGTTCGCTACACAGCGATCTGGGTAAAAAGGATCCGAAAAAAGACAAAGCGCAGATCATTGTTGAGGAAGTCGACCGCCTGGAACGCTACCTCAAGGATACACTAACTTTCATGCGCCATAGCAAGCCGGATTTCCGGCCCACTAATCCCAATGCACTGGTTCAAGACACATTTCAGATGATTGACAGCGAAATCGAAGATAGCAACGTGGAAATTGAAATCAATCTGTTGGACAACCCGCCTCAGATAGAGCTCGATCCGGATCAGATCCGGCAGGTACTGCTCAATATTTTCCGGAACGCGTTGGAAGCTATGCCAAATGGTGGGAAACTGACTGTGTCATCAAGTTTGAATAATGGATACTTCACTATCAGCGTTGCCGACACCGGGGTCGGGATCGAGAAAAAGCACCTATCCAAACTCTTTACCGCCTTCTTTACCACCAAGAGCACTGGCAGCGGTCTCGGCCTGACAATCAGCAGCCAGATCATTAAAAACCACGGTGGCAAGATCGCCTTGAGCAGTAAAAAGGGTAAAGGAACTGTTTTCCATATCACCCTGCCGGTTAATCAGGAAACTACCGGGGAGGCAAACCATGAAAAAATTGTTGATCGTGGATGACGAAAAGCATCTTCGCCTGCTTTACCAGACAGAATTCGAAGCGGAAGGGTACCAGGCGGATACAGCGGCAGATGCCATGGAAGCACTTGCGATGTTCGAGCACGAACGTTACGACCTGATAATCCTCGACATCAAAATGCCCGGAATGGACGGTATCGAGGCCCTGGGCAAGTTTCTGGGCCGCGATAACAAGATCCCGGTAATTATCAACAGCGCTTACGACAGTTACAACGATAATTTCATGAGCTGGGCTGCCGACAGCTATGTAATCAAAAGCTCCGACCTCGCCGAGCTGAAACAGAAAGTCAAGGAAGCGCTCGGGGAAAGCATTTACGAATTCTAATTCTGGTATATTAGTTTATATATCAAACAGGAACATTGACGGGATTGAAAACAATTGGCAAGCTACATATCTAAAGAGTTGCTGACAGTTATTCTCGCCGGTGGCAGGGGAGAGCGCCTTTACCCGCTGACCAAGGCCCGTTCAAAGCCTGCCGTGCCTTTCGGCGGAATCTACCGCATAATCGATTTTACTCTTTCCAACTGCCTCAACAGCGGCTTCCGCAGGATCAAAGTGCTCTGCCAGTATATGAGCCACTCCCTGGACCGCCATCTCAAGGAAGGCTGGAGCATCTTCTGCCGCGAACTGGATGAATACATCGACTCCGTGCCCCCGCAGCAGCAGTTCCAGGAAACCTTGTACAAGGGCACTGCGGATGCCATTTTCCAGAACATCTACCTTCTCGACCTGATCCATCCCAAATATGTCCTGATCCTCTCCGGCGACCATATATATAAAATGGATTACGCTGAAATGGTCCATTACCACATTGAGAAAAAGGCCGAGCTTACCGTGGCCACTGTCGAGGTGGAAACCTCCCTGGCTGCCTGCAAGCTGGGTGTCATGCAAGTGGAACCCGAAGGCCGGATCGTGGATTTCGAGGAGAAACCCCACAAGCCGAAGCCGAGTCCTACACGCCCTGACCATGCGCTGGTCAATATGGGAATCTATGTGTTCAACACCGATGTTCTCGTGCGCAACGTGGTCGCCGACGCCAAGCGGGACACGACCCACGATTTCGGCCGCGACGTTATCCCGGCGATGATCCCCAGGCATCGCTGCTACTCTTTCAGTTTCGCGGATGAAACCGGTGGAGAAATTCTCTACTGGCGCGATATCGGAACCATTGAGAACTATTATGAAGCGAACATGGATCTACTGAACCCCACCCCCAGATTCGACCTGTTCGACCCGGAATGGCCCATACGCACACACATCGGGCAGTACCCCCCCACCAAGCTGATACGTGCAACTTCTGCTGAAGGAAGGCGCGCCAAACTCGGCCGGGCCAAGAACTCGATCATTTCATCGGGATGCATCATCGACGGTGCGGTTGTCAGCAACTGTGTGATTTCCCCGGGAGTTTACATCGGACCGGATGCAGAGGTCGAGGACTCAATAATCATGCACGGAACGCGGATTGGTGCGGGCTGCCGTATCCGCCGGACACTGATCGATAAAAACGTCATTATCGCGCCCGGTAAAAGCGTGGGCTATGATACCGATCAGGACTGCCGGCATTTCATGCTTTCGGAAACAGGGATAGTGCTGATCCCCAAGGATTTCAAATTATTGTAATTTTATCTTCTCGCCAAGTCCCTCATATCAATCAAAATTATTATATTAATTTTAATACTCGCTTAGTTTGCCTCTTCTGATCGCCTGATAATCTCTTTCAGTTTCACAATTTCAATGCAAACAGATGCGGAAACTTGGCCTGAGAAAAAATACGGGCTCCCGAGCCGGGATGATTCGCACAGGGCCAAACCGGTGAATCGCTGAACCCACCCCTCTGATCATACTGTAACATTCAGGAACGACTTAAAAGGGAAAACCTGCTTTTATTTATTGACAGGCCATTAGGGTCTGCCTTATTTATATCCCCAACCGTTTAAGCTTCTTCGCTTTTAATCTACATCTACCGAAAAAATTAAAGGCCACACCGCCTATGGTTACACTCACCTTGCTGGACTGGCTCTGGGTTGTCGCCTATGTATTGCTGATGGTTGCCTGCGGGATTCTTTTCCACCGCCTTGCAAGCCGCAGCGAAAGCGATTTCTTTCTCGCCGGAAGAGGCCTTCCCTGGTGGCTTCCGGCAACCAGCGTGTATGCCACCCACACTGCCACCGACACCCCGATCTGGATCGGGGGGGTGATCTACCGCTACGGCCTGAGCGGGCTCTGGTATACCTTTTTCTGCGCCTGGTGTGCGGTCAGCTCCTTTGTCAGCACGCGGATTTTCCGCCGCTCACTGGCTTACACCCAGGCTGAATGGCAGAACCTTCGCTACTCGGGGCTCGGCTCAGAGCTTCTTCGAGGCTGGCTTGCCGGCTGGCAGATTTTCATGAACATGTTCATTCTCGGCTGGGTGGGAATCGCCATGGGCAAGGTGTTCCATTTCCTTTTCCCCGGCTACCCGGAGTGGGTGGGGCTGGTGTTTTTCAGCTCGATCTGTGCAGTCTATGTTCTGTTTTCCGGATACTGGGGCGTGGTGATGGCTGATTTCCAGCAGGGTATAATCGCCAGCGCCCTGATTATCATTGTCTCGGTGTGGCAGATCGTAGCTGTGGGCGGGCCTTCCGGGATCATGGAGCGCCTGACCGAGATGGGCCAGGCATGGCGCGCCAACCCGTTTCATTTCACCGGCCTCACAGGCGGAGACTTCCCTGTGGCCTGGTTTGCCACCATGATTTTTGTTGCCATTCTCGGCGGGCTCGGGATGGGCACCGCGATCGACTGGTACGTGGAAAGCCAGCGAATCCAGAGCGCCCGCTCGGTGCGCGATGCCAGCTACTCGATCTGGATCGGCACCTTTCTCACACTGACCCGCAACTCGCTCTGGGCCGTGGCGATACTGGGCTTTTTCACTCTCTTTCCGGCAATCGAGAACCCGGCAGAAAGCGAGATGGCCTGGTTTGTTCTGGGTTTCAAGGTACTGCCCGCCGGGATGGTAGGCTGTTTTTTCGCAGCCATTCTGGCAATACATTTCAGCACGATCTCGACCCATCTCAACCTGGGTTCGATGTATTTCACCCGCGACATCTATCATCACTATCTCAACCCCAAGGCCAGCCAGAAACAGCTTGTCTGGGTTGGGCGGGTGAGCACGCTGGGCTTGCTGATCGGATCGTTTTTCTATGGCCTGATGATGGAGAGTATCACCCAGTGGCTGATTTTCGCCCTCTGGATCATGGCCGCCGGAATCTGGCTGCCTTCGATCCTTCAGGTTGTCTGGTGGCGGTTCAACAGCTGGGGCTACCTGGCAAGCTGGCTGGCCAACCTCGCTCTGAGCTGGCTTGTGGTCTGGGTCTTGCCGGCATACGGAGTCATTCCCGAACTTCCCGATTACGCGCAGTTCTGGATCCTGCTGGTGCTGGGCGCGCTGATCTACCTGCCCGTTACCTACTTCACCCCGCCGGACGACATGAAAAGACTTGTCAAATATTATGTGCGCTGCCGGCCGCTGGGCTGGTGGGGACCGGTGCACCGGGAGGCCGAAAGGCTGGGCCTGCTCGATGCAGAGAAAGCGATCATGGAGGAGACTGCGGGCCAGTAGTTTTCCAAAATACCTTCCGTAACTAAAAGCTACAAAAATGCAGGGGCACCGTATAATATCTCGCCCCTTTTTTCGACCATTATCCAGGTTGGTAATTTAATGGAGGGGCTTACCCGTGTATGCCCCGGAATCTGCCAGAAACCGGAATCCTCCTCTGGGGTATCCATGGTTCATCCCCTCTTGTCTGCCAGCCTTTCGAGCACCGGGACTGCAAGAGCCAGCGCCCTTACGATATGAAACGGGTCCTTTACCGGCAGGGCCACCACTTTGCTCTCGGGCCTGCCTTCCCGGTCGCGTATCTGGATCCACTCGCCCACGCTTTTATCCGGGTTGGGAAATGTGTTCAGGGTATAGTCGTGCACTTTCCAGAACCAATCCTCCATCCAGGATTCTCCCATCTCGTCCAGGGCCAGCAGCAGCGCGTAAATCGACTCCGAATGCGGCCACCAGAGCTTGTTCGACCAGTTTGAGCGGAGCTTGCGCACCATCTCGTGGTCTTTCAGCTCTTCGGAAACCTCGCCTTTCGGCGGGCCGCCACCTCGGTCAACAAACTGCGGGAGGCCGCCATAGGTTTCATCCCAACCTGCCTCCAGCGCCCAGCGCACGGTCTCGGCAGCATCAGCAAACAACTGCCTATCCTGGTTCCGAAGGGCCCAGTGCATCACGAACCACATATCCTCGATCGTATGCCCAGGGTTGATATATCTGCCGAGCAGGGTATCTACGGGGCGACTGTCGGTGCCGATCATCTCCAACACGACTTTCCATTCTGTTATGCGGAAAAAGCCCATGATCTCCCGCACACAGCTGTCGGCTGTCTCGCGCAGCTTTTCGGCCTCGCTTTCCAGCCCAAAAGCCTGGGCCGCATCTGCCAGTTCCTGTGCGGTTTCGAGCAGGATCATCGGCTCGCCGTGCACCTTGTAGCCCCTGGGCACCGGATAGGGATCGGTGCGATAATTGCCGCTGGATAACCGGGCAATGACACTCTTGTAAAGATCGTGTGCAAAA
>JAUVUV010000267.1 GCA_030604975.1 Candidatus Glassiibacteriota bacterium
AGGAAGAGAACTTCGAAGGAGGACGGCCCCAGGTGACCTGCCTGAGAGAGGGCTCCATAGTCATTCCGCCTGACGGCCTGAATCTTGAAGCGATAGAGGCCGAAATAATCCGTAAAAGCCTGTTAATGTTCAACGGCAACAAGACAAAGGCTGCCGCCTATCTGGGAATATCGAGAAGTACACTTAGAAGCAGGCTCAGGAAAGCTCTTCGCCAATAATCAGAAGGCATCCTACCGGCAGCCAGGGCCTCCGTGTGGTTGATCTCGATTGGGCCAAATTCACCGGTTCAAATAAACCACCCGGCTCATTTGAACCACTTCAGCTATTAAACCCGCGTATTCTCATCTTTATCTATAAAAGACATTTAACCTTGCCAAAGTCGTATTTAATGGTCCTTGGTGCCTTTCTTGCCCTAATTCCGGAGTGAGGTTTTCTTCAGGTTTAAGCACCTTTCTTTGTGGGCTTTACTCATTGACATCCGGCGTTTAAAAGATACTGAAACGGGAGCCTATATGGAAAAATTCTCATTCAGGTACGGCTTCACCGGATTATCGGCTTTAATCAAAAAGAATTCCTCGCAGCTCGGCAGGTGTATGATAGCCCACAACTGCGATCTATTCTACGAGGCGGGCGTATAGTTTAACCAGAGATAATGGTAGGAGCAGAGGCTTGTACTCTTTATTTCGATGGCTCCATGGGGTTCTAAGAACTCCGGAGATGAGCCGGAACAAAAGAGTAAAGTGTAGACAAATTATTATCGAATGATTTCCATAACAACGAATCAGGAGGCTATAAAAATGAAAGGTATCGGTCGTCGGGATTTCCTCAAAAGTGCAATAGGTGCGGCGGCTGCCCTGAAAGCGGTCTCCCCGCGAAGGAGCGTGTCTGCAAGCGATAAAGTCATTCTCGGGATCATGGGGGTAGGTGGCCGCGGGACGCAGCTTGCGGGCTGGTTCGCCCAGATGCCTGATGTCGAGGTCGCTTATCTGTGTGACGTGAACGAGAGAAGGTTCGGCAGGGCTGTCGAAAGGGTCGAAACAGCACAGGGCAGAGAGCCGAAACCGGTCAAGGATTTCCGCCGCATTCTCGACGATAAACAGGTCGATGCCCTGGTCAACGCCACTCCCGACCACTGGCACGCACTGGGCTCGATTATGGCCTGTCAGGCGGGAAAGGATGTTTACGTCGAGAAACCACTCAGCCACGACATCTGGGAGGGTAAAAAGATGATCGAGGCCGCACGCAAGTACAAACGGGTGGTACAGGTCGGCACCCAGACCCACAGCTCGCTCTACGTCCAGAAAGGAATCGATTATATCAACTCCGGCAGCCTCGGCGAGGTTCATTTGGCACGCGTGCACAACATGATGGAGAAACCGAGCCGGAAGAAAGGCCCCGAAGAGCCTGTTCCCGCCGGATTCGACTGGGACATGTGGTGCGGCCCGGCACCTCTGCTGCCTTACAGCCCGGGACAGTGGTGGATGGACCTCTGGGATTTCAGTACGGGTACGATTGCCAATGAATGCATCCACCAGATCGACCTGGCCCGCATGCTACTCTCACTCGGCTGCCCGACCTCTGTGTACCAGGCCGGGGGAGTTCACTTTTTCCACGACGGCAGAGAAATCCCGGACACCAGCATTGCCACCTTTGAATACGGCGATCTTACACTGATGCTTGAAGCCGCGATCTGGACACCTTACATCAAGAAAATACCTTACAGCATTCGTGACTCAGATCGGTTCCCGAACTGGCCGTTTACCGGCACAAGGGTGGAGATATTCGGCAGCGAGGGCATGATGAATCTCGGCAGGCAGGGAGGCGGCTGGCAGGCCTATGACAAAAACGGTGAGCTGGTCCACTCCGAACCAGGCCGCCAGGGAGACCCCCGGCACCTGAGAAACTTTATCGACTGTATCCGCAGCCGCAATAAACCGGCGGCCGATGTGGAGGAAGGGCACAAATCCACCATGTTCTGCCACCTGGCCAACATTTCCTACCGGGTAGGCCGCCGCAAACTTCGTTTCTCTCCGGAAAGCCACATGTTTATTGATGATGAGGAAGCAAACAGGTACCTCAAACGCGAATACAGGCATCCATGGGTGGTTCCTGATAAGGTCTGAAATATGAAAGGGAGTAAATGTCCAAAATACTGCTTGTTGCCTGCTGGCTGACAAGCCTGCTCTTCGATCTTTCTCTTGCTCAGTGGCTCGGGATTTCCGGGGTAGAGGCGAGTCTCGAGGTGACGGAATTCGGTGGTCCGCGAGTGGTTATCAAGTACGATCTGGACGAAGAGGATCTCTCGCCTGAGTCTCCGGCGTATGTATTCGTACGCTGCAGCAAAGACTCCGGGCAGCACTGGAGTCTGATACCCTCGAAATACCTCGGCGGCAACGGCCGTGGTATTGTGGAATCGGCAGGAGGAAGGCAGATATTCTGGTGGGGCACGGTGGAAACGAGCTTCGCCTCGCTCGAGCGGATCGTGTTTCAGGTCCGCGGAATTCGAATGGTGCGCATTCCCGGCGGTGAATTCACGATGAAATCCACTCCGGGCGGGGGCTACGACGGTGAAAGGATCGGCCAAACCGTCTCCTCGTTGCCCCTCTTTTACCTGGCAAAATACGAGACCACGGTTGCGATGTATGCGGATTATCTCAACGAAGTAGGTGGGGATGGGACCGGCTGGAACTCCCGGATGTCGGATACCCTGCGCTGTGGAATCTTCCAGGAAAACTCGCCGCCTGATTGCCGCTACATGGTTGTTCCCGGCAGGGGAAAATACCCGGTAACCTATGTGTCGTGGTATGATGCAGCCGCTTTCCTCGACTGGTGCGGCCTGAGTCTGCCAACTGAAGCCCAATGGGAGAAAGCCTTCCGGGGAGGAAAATTCCTCGACAGCGACAGCCTGAAACAGCAGCCTAACCCTCTGCCGGAAAGGAACTATCCCTGGGGTGATGAAGAACCCGGTGAGGGTGGGATATTCAGGTGCAATGGAAGGGGGGAGAAAGACGGTTACGCCAACACCGCGCCGGTCGGCAGTTTCCCGCAATACAGTTCGCCTTACAGAGCAGGTGACATGGCAGGCAACATTGCCGAATGGACAGTCGACTGGTATACGACCACCTACCACGCCGGGCTGGATGGATTCAGAATGGTACGGGGTGGATCGTGGCGCTCCTTCCCCTCGGGCCTGGATGCGATCAGCGGAGCCACGAGTTTGCCTCTGGGCGAAAGCGGTATCATGGGTTTTCGTGGTGTTCTGGAATTTTAAGCGGATAAATTCTCACCCTTGTGGCAGGAGGAAAACGATGCTGGCCGGAAGTAAGTTCTTTATCGTCTGCCTGGCATTTCTGGCTGGTTTTTTTGCATGCAAAAAAGATGATACCGCTCCGAAAGATGCCGAATTAACGAGGAACTGGGAACTTGTTTTCCAGGAAGACTTTTCGGATTATTCTTTCAGGCATCGCTGGAAGCTCGAGGGTTTTGCTGAGGAGGAAATCGTAAAAGACAACAGCGCGGATTTTCTGAAAATTACGACCAAATACAGTGAAATCAACCACGACAACAAGCAGTCAGTGCTCTGGTGTAGAGAACGGTTTACTGGCGATCTGCGATTCGAATTCCGGGCCAAAGGCGGGCCTGGAAACCGGTCGATATTTTATTTCAATGCCAATCCAACGTCGAATTCAGGGTTCGGAAGCATATTCGGCTGGCACCGTCCTGATGCCCAGATGCTGCGCTACGCGGGCTCCGACAGCATAGAAATGTACTCGGTGGGTATCCTCCGCGACGACCAGGAGCTCTGCAATCTCCGTTATATCGGCGGAACCACGGCACCGGCTTACCGGGATCCGATAATGCACCGCCACAGGCAGGTGCTCTACGGCAACGAAACAATTTTCAACTCCTACCACTCTCCGTTTCTTAACACGCCCGACACTTGGTTCGAATTCAAACTGCAGATTACCGGCGGGGAGGTAGCAATGAAAGTGAACGGCGTGACGGTTTTCGATGTACGGGATCCGGGTAATGTTGGTACTGAGCAATTTGCCTGGACTCCGTTGACCAATGGAGGATGGTTCGCTTTCCGCAATTTCGTTCCCCGGACAGTCTGTATCGATTACGTGAAAGTGTACCGTATGAAATAAATCGGCCGGTGTAATCCTGCCGCAGGGGCACTTTCGACCTGACTGCCTAACCTGTGCAAAGGAGCTTTCTATGAATCGGAACGCTTGCCTGACGGCTACTGCGCTAGTTGTTTTTATTTCTTTTGGTTCTTTTCTTGAACCACCCAGATGTTGGCGCTGAGCCTTCCGGAAACCTGGAA
>JAUVUV010000128.1 GCA_030604975.1 Candidatus Glassiibacteriota bacterium
CCCGGGCCTGGAGCGGGCCTCATTTTTCGATGCCATCGCCTGCCGCGACTGCGCCCGCCGTCTGGGGGCAAAAGTAGGGAGTAACCGGACGGTGTGCGGAATCTGCATCGCAGTTTGCCCGTTTACGCAACGGTATTTGAACGGAAACGGGAGCAAATCCCCTCAAACGAAGTAAAAATTTATCAGATTGCAAAAGGATATCGCAATGAAATTCAACCGATTCCTCTTGTTCACTCTGTTCATCACGTCAACCTTCTTCTTTTGTACCTCGCGCCTGAGCGCACAACAAGAAAAGGGCCTTACGGACCTGATGGCTGCAGTAAGACAGGGAAACGCTGAAGCCGTAAAATCAATGCTCAAATCCGGCTCTGAGGTCAATGCGAAAGACGATTACGGCATGACTGCCCTGATGTGGGCCGTGGCTGTGAACAGGCCTGGTATTGTAAAAACTCTCCTGAAAGCCGGGGCGGATGTCAACGCCGAAAACAACTCGGGCTATACCGCTCTGATACACGCCATAATCCTTTCCCACGCAGGGATTGTCGAAATCCTGCTGAAGGCGGGTGCCGACCCTTATGTAAAAGACATAAATGGTATCACAGCCCTGAAACATGCGGCAAACAAAGACAATTTCGAAATTGTCAGGCTGCTGATCGATGCAGGCACGAATCTCAACGCACCGGGCAACCAGGGAGTTCTGGTTCAACCGGCATACAGAGGCCAGGAAAGAGAGGTGAGGCTTCTGCTTTCTGCCGGTGCGGATGTCAATGCAAAAGACCTGGATGATGAATACCACGCCACAGCCCTGATGAGAGCCTCGATGGCAGGGCATATAGATATCGTTAAAACCCTGCTCGCCGCGGGCGCGGATGTGGAGATTGGAGATGTGGACGGAGACAGGGCCCTGAGGTACGCGGAACTTGGGGGACATACTGAAATAATGAGGCTGCTCGAGGAGGCGGGGGGCGATGATTAAAAGAATTTCTTTATTGGCAATGCTGTCGGCAGGCTTGGTCTTTTGCAATGCGTCCCTTTTGAACGCTGAAAACCAGCATGGCCTTACAGACCTGATGGTTGCAGTAAAACAGGGAAATGTGGAATCAGTGATTGCCCTGCTTAAATCAGGATCAAAGGTGAACGAGAAAGACGATTTCGGCATGACAGCCCTGATGTGGGCAGTGGTCGCGGGCCGAGCCGATATTGTGAAGATTTTGCTCAAGGCCGGGGCTGATGTCAATGCGAAAACCAGCTCAGGTTACACGGCCCTGATACATGCCATAAACCTGAACCGCCGCGGGTTAGCCAGCATACTGGTGGAGGCCGGTGCGGATCCTAATGTAAAAGAACCGGGAGGCTACACGGCTCTGGAACATGCAACGGTCCTGGGAGATATCGAATTGATCAGGGCATTGATCAAAGCCGGAGCAGATGCCGGTGCAGAGGAAAATGCCGGGATTATGGTTCTGCCCGCATTCAAGGGCCAGAGCGAGATCGTGCTGCTTTTGCTGAAGGCCGGTGCCGAAGTTGATGCAAGAGACGATGAACAGAGAACAGCCCTGATGAGGGCGGCCTGGGCAGGACTCACCAACGTGGTAAAAGCCCTGCTTACCGAAGGTGCAGATGTAAACCTGGGTGACAGGGACGGGGATAACTCTTTATGGTATGCCAGGGACGGAAATCACCACGAAATAGCCGCATTGCTTATCGAGGCTGGAGCCAGGGAATGAATATGCCTTTACGTTCTACTTGATCGATAATCCGTAGAGACCGAGCAAGACTTCAGCTCTGGGGATAAGTTTCAAACCTGCCGATTTTTACTCCTCATTATCAAGACCGTGGCCAGCCCTACCAGAACCACCAGTCCACCGAGAGTCCACAGAGTGGTGGCAAGAATTCCCCCTGTGCCCGCCACTGAGCCGGTCAGGATATCAGTGCTGCGAAGCGCCACTACCGACTCATCGCAAGCCTCGTCCCAGTCCATCGGGATGTCGATACCCAGAGCTGTGGGAGACTGAAGGCAGGAGCACTCGCCGACCAGGGTTTCGAGCATGGTGTTCAAGCTTTCCTCTGTAATTTCCTGGCCCCTTAACGGCGACATCAGCTTCCCCCGGCCGAATACAACACCCACCCAGTCCGGGCCTGTTCTACTCACTCCCATGAATGACAGAAGTAGCCTTTCGCGCTTATCCGAGCGGTCCACCCGAACCACACTGACTCCCAGCGGCTCTCTCTGCGACCATGTTTTGACCACGGAGGCGATTACATCCGCAACACTGTTGTCTTGATTGTCGTTACCGGGTACATGCACCAGCACAGCGAGCCTCTGTCCGATCTCGTCCCTGATCGCTTCCCTGGCTGGAGATGATTTCAACACTTCCAGGTCCTCATCGCTGGGGCCGGGCTCCCAGTGATCGACCAGGAAATTCGGCCGTCCCATGGACGCTGAGCCCCTGCCTGCCAGAACCACCACCGGCAGAGCAGGCGGAGCCGAAGGAATACCGTAGTCCTTCCAGGGAGCATCGGGATCATCCGTATCGACACGGTGCAGTTCGATGTTCAGGTTCTGTCCGGACTCGCTGAGCCATTGTTCGAGTCGCAGAAAAATCTTCTCTCCGGCAGGGTCGCCAGCAGCAGCCATCACACCCAGCAGGTGCATCTCGCGTGGCTCCTCGAATGCGGCATCGCGAACTGTGAGATCGAAACAGGCCGGTGCCTCTGGAGCGAACACGAAGATTGTCGCAAGCAGTAATACAACAGGCACTTTTATCGATGTCCCTGCTTTGATCATCAGATAGCTCCTTTAGCCCCGTAACAGGCTACACTGCCGTTTTCCATTACCACGATAACCTTGCCTTGCCTGTCAACCAGCAGGCCCCCGGGCAGTGCCGGAGAGGGAAGCCGCTGTTCCCAGAGCACCTTGCCGTTATCCGGTTCCAGTGCGCGAAGAGTCCAGCGGGAGTTCCTGTGGCGGACCACCTGGGTTTCATATACTTCCAGCACGGCGTTTTTCGCAATGGCAAAAGATACCGCATAACTTTCTCTCAGCCTTCCGGTGGCTTCCTTTTCGGAAACCCAGTCGCTCTCGGGGATGTTTTTGTCATCACCCCTGGCCATGTACTCTTCGAGCTTGTCCATGGAAAAGCAGGCAGGCGTGGTGTATCGCCCATCAGTTAAAACGATTTTTTTATCATCCCAGGCGGGTGGAATTTTGCCGTTACATAACGGTAGGCCTTTCTCAGACTGTTTGCTCTCAGAGATATCGATCGCGGTAAAACTACCCGGATTGACCACGTTCTCAGTGGCGGAAAACCGCAGCCTTCCCCCGTGGATCAGGTATTTCCCGCCTAGTATGCCAATCTCTTCGCCGCGGTTGGCTTTGGGTGAACCATCGCCAGCCTGCGCGCCCAGGTATCTGCCGGTTGCCAGGTCGTAGGAGGCAGGCGAGACAACATTGCCGCCGGGCATCCAGAGCCGGCCCTGGCCGATAGTGAGCACTCCCTGGGCGGAGACTCCCTTCCTCAAGTCTTTGTCCAGGTGACCTGAGCTGTTGTTCTGCCACTTGATTTTTCCGGTTACTGCATCCAGTGCATAAACATAGGTGCCGTCGTAATCGATAAGTCCTGCGGCGGCATAGGCCACGCCATCCTGCACCAGCACGCCGCTGTTGACCGGCCAGGTGGAGCAGAGCGAGCCATATACCATGATTTTTCTGGGTACGGGAGCCGCACGGAAACGCCAGAGCATCTTTCCGGTAGCGGCTTCCAGCGCGTAGATGTAGCCGTCCCCGGCCCCCACGTAGGCGCGTCCCTGCCAGAGTGTGGGCGGCTGCATCAGCGGCCCGCCTGCCAGGAATGTCCATTTCAGCTCGCCTGTGGCCGCATCGATCGCGCGTAGCTTGCAGTCATCCCCGCAGAGGAAAACCAATCCTCCGGCAGCGGTTGGTGCGCTCGGCCTGTTGTCGCTCTGGGGCGTGAACTCCCAGATTTTCTCCGCTTCCCCGGGCACCTCAGCCTGGGAACAGGCGCTACGGACATTGTTGCCCCGGTAGGTCGGCCAGTCCTTATCAGTAATCTCAAAAGATGCCAGCCGGGCCAGCTCTTTGCGTCCGAGTTCCAGCCGGTCGGCTTTGGTAGCCTTGTGCTCGAACTTGAAATCACCCGCAGAGCACATCACCACCCTGCCCATCAGGGAGAGGTTGCAGTCGCAGGCCCATGGCCCAATGTAAAGCAAGCCGTTTGCCGGGATGACTCCGTCATTGCATGCGGGCCGTACGGCGCCGTTAAAGAGAACTTTCTTGTTTATCCGGTCATAACGGGTAATTCCCTCAGGCCAGCCGCGGCAGAAATAGGAGTCCCAGTTGGCCGTGACCCGCACGCAGGACCTTTTCCTGAATCCCAGATCCTCGAGTGTGGCCCCTGTGGTGGGATCGATTACCTGGACGTTGCCTCGCGGGCCTATCCCGACGAGCAGGTTGCCGTCCACATAGAGCATGTTGGGATTATTGGAAGTTTTTTTCCTGTGCCACATGTAGCTGCCATCGGTGTTGGACACTGCGACGACATTCATCCGGGTCTGGGCCTCGAAAAACAGGGCCTTGGGAGTGTAGAGAGAGAAGCATGTTGTGCGCCATCCCGGAGTTGAAACCAGGCCCTGGCCCGGTTCCTCTATGAGTTCCCTGACCCTTGGGGCGCCGTTTTTCCAGAGCAGCTTTCCTGTCCTGGCGTTGAGACTTCCCAGATGGGAATCGGAGCAATAGAAAAACATCTTTCCATCCCCGATAACCAGCGCGCGGGAATCGATTGGGGCGTCCTCAGTATGTGTCCAGAGCACTTTCCCTCTGTCGAGGTCGTATGCCAGGATCGTATTTCCGAATCCCCACGGAATTTGTTCCTCGTAATAGCCGGTGCTCAGGTCGGCCCAGCTCCAGGCTCTTGCCGGGCTGCGTACGATTGTGGTCTGCGGGGGATCTTTCTGCTCGCCCAGCAGCGCATAAAGGATGCCATCTTGAATAGCCATCCACTTCCACTCCCCGGTGAGTTCCGGTATCTGAATCCTGTCTTTCTCCTCCCCGGTCTCCGGATCCAGCAGCAGGCAGCCGTTGCCCTCCGGATTAATCATGTAAAAAGTGTTCCCGGTGGCGATAAAAGCCGAGCGGTGCACAAGGTATCCATCAGGGAGTCTGCGCCTCCACAGCTCGGTTCCGTTATATCCGTTCTGCGCGACCAGGATATTCAGCCACGGCTCCTCACGTTTATGGTGAGCGATATGCCCCATGGCAAAAAATATCCTGCCCTCTGCTGCAGTCGTTATGGCGGGCATGGCTATATAGTAAGGAAGCCCGAGGTACTGGGTCATGTACGGCGCCCTGATAGCAGTGTCTTTGGAAACCGGATTGTTGTCCGGCCCGTGCTCCCAGTGGCTCCAGTCGTCGGCCCCTTCCAGAGCCGGCTTGGTAAGCACAGCCCAGAGGCCGAGATCGTCCTCCTCGCTCCGGCTCTCGGCCCCTTTAGCCGATTTCAGCCAGGTTTTCAGTTGATTAGCTCTCAGTGTCCCGTAGCCTCCTGCCCGGTCTTTCAGACTGCCGAGTAAGGCTTTACCATGCGGGCGGAGTACGCGCAGAATCTCAGAGGCCGAAAGCTCGTTGAGCTGATCTGCTGTAAGGTGGATTGTAACGACCAGATCAACCGAATTATCCGCGTAGGGAAGCCTTTTAAGAGAACTTTTCCCCACTGTGATGCATTTGCCGTAAAGCCCCTTTTTATCAACCGTTTTCCGGGCACTTTCCACCCCGGAATAGTCTGTAGCCAGAACGTTTATAACAAATCGGCCCGTACCGGCAAGCTCGTGGGCAAGGAGATGGTTATCAGCGCCCAGCATAGAGCAAACGCCACGGTCAATTCCAGTCATCTGGATCACGTGACTGGTAATCGCAGATTCGGGCTGGTCGCCTGAAGGTCCGGCTGAATACAGAGAAGTTCCACCAACCAGAATTAAGGCAGCGAAAAGGGAAACAAAGGTGTACGCATGGAAACTGACCTGACGGCTCGGATTCATTGGAGCCTCCATAAGGGATGAAATAATATGGTTAATCTTTTTACAGGAAGATACTTGAAGAGAGCAAATGATTATTAAAGGGGAATTATCCTGCCGGGTGGATCTGACAGCAGGAAATCCACCTTTGGCAAACGATAGTCGATTTTAGTTTAATATTAATCGACTAAAAGGGAAAGTCAAAGACTTTTGCTCTTGTGGAAAAACTTTGTTAATTTTCAATCCAAGCTCGCTGTTGTGAATTATTCAGAATATTTTCGCTTTCAGTATAAACTTTCACCGATAATAGGCTGGTAAGGGTTGCAAGATTTATTTAACCGGGAGTCAAAGTTGTTAAAACGCAAAATATTTTTACTGTTTCTAGTAGCTTTTGTCCCGGTTGCAGA
>JAUVUV010000089.1 GCA_030604975.1 Candidatus Glassiibacteriota bacterium
AACGCGCTAAATTTTTGTTTGCAAATCTGCTTCGAAAATAATGGACCAAAGGTGCGTTATTCCATGGATTCGGTAAAAACCACCCGTAGGGGCGCACGGCCGAGCGCCCCTACAGAAAACAAAACATTTTCATTATTTCCGGGTGAGCCAGCGGCTCATGACGACTAACCCGATAAAGAGATTAAAATAGATTAAAGAAAAAATTTTGGCAATATTTTAAATTCTGAAGCCTGCCCGGTGGGTAGCTTTCAGTACAGTTAACTCTCTTTCAGCTTTTTTTCGCACGCGGCAACGATCCTGTCTATTTCGGCTATCTGGTGCTGATCCAGCACCGGCGCGAGAGGCCCGGCGATGATTTCCCGCACCATTTCCTCGGCCAGCCGTTCCATGCCTTTGACTTTTTTCCTGCTGTAGGATTCCCACGTCAGGCACTCAGTGAGATCGCTGAGCCAGAACTCGCGCTGGAAGTGATCCGCAGTATGCGGCTCTGAAATATAATTCCCCTCAGGGCCCACCTGGCCGATCAGATCCAGGGCCAGGGTATCCTCGTTGATCTCGAATCCGGCCAGGCTTCTTCTGACAGCCCGCACGACCTCTGCATCGAGCACGAGTTGTACCGGGCTGAAAGTGATTCCGAACTCGAGCTGGCCGATCGTGCCGATTCCCGAGGCGCCGCAGATCAGTGGAAAAAGAGTGCTTATCGCTTTTTCCATTCCCGCCTGGAAACCGGGTTCACAGGCATTGGTTTTCCCGCCGTGGACCCCTGGGGTAATCCCGTAGAATTCTTTCAGCATCTGAACCCAGGCTCCCAGCAGGGGCATCCGGTCCGCTCCAGCATACGGGAAAAGGAGGCTTTTCATATCGCAATAGCCGCCGGTAAAATCGAGGCTCAGAACTGCATCACGGCGCACCGCATAGCCGAGCACCAGTCCAGCCAGGGTTTCGGCCAGGCCGAGAGCAAGGGTGCCTGCGCCGGTAGCCGGGGCAGTGGTGCCTGCTGAGGGCATGGTATCCAGCGATTGGGGAAAACCTCGCTTGACATACTCGATAAATATCTCGGCCATGTTCTCATCCAGGGCAAGCGGACTGCGGCTTTCCCCATAGCCGACAAGGCAGGGATCGGCCATCAGCCGCTCCTTGCTGCCTCTCACCACGGTGGCGATCTCTTCAAGCCAGGCCACATCCTGCACCATCCAGGCTTCCACCCCGCCGATTTTACTAGTGTATTTCACCAGCTCGGCGGCCATTTTAACAGGCCGCAGCGAGTAAGGGGTTTCCTGGTCCGAGCAGGGAAGGCCGGCCCAGGTAATCTCATCCAGTGCGTTGATTAGCTTAAAACTGTCGTGTACATCATGAATGTTTGCATAGCGGCGTTTTCGCTCAAGATCATAGATCAGGGTACAGAATCCGCCTGCGTTGACTGTGAAATCATGGTGCAGTTCTTCGGCACGGCTGAAATAGCTCGCCTCGGTAAAGCGCACGGCCTGCCTGAAACCCTGTCTTGTGGATTTATGGAAATCCTGGCGCATTTGTTCGACAGATTCCTCCACGACCGCGGCCGGGAATTTAGCCATAAGACTCTCTTCATCCACCTTGCAACCGAAGGCGCGAAGGTATTCGCGCGCTCCTTTGTGGTAGATTTTCATGCCCACCTGTTCGAGTATCAGCCGGGCCCCATCGTGCAGACGCTGCTTCTCGTCTTTGGTGAGCAGCTTTATTCTGCCGAAAGTTCTGGACAACTCGTTCTCCTAGTATAAATTACAAGTAAAATTGTACCTCAAAAGTGACAGGGTATTTACCCGTGCCGCCGGCAAGTATTTTCAAACCGGAGAATAATTCCCGGTTGGGGAAAGCAAGCGCTTTTCAGCCTGTAAAAAGCAGATTCTGGGGATTTCAATATATTCTAACATTCATGCAATAGCAAGTTTAGAAGCGTGATGAATAATGGAAATCTTGACACCCCGGCAGTGATCTAGTAGGATTCCAATATTGAATTAAAGACCAATTCATTCCCTTGAAATATTTTTACCCACCAGTAACAGGAGACCGCTATGAACAAAGATACCTTGAACGAAAGGCTCAGCTTCTCCAGGCGGGATATGATCAGGACCGGTGCCCTGGCTGCCGGTGCTGCAGCCCTGACCGGATTTACCACCAGCAAGGCCTCTGAACTGAAAAGTGCGCCGCCAAAGCCGGAGAGTCCGACAAAGAACATGCACCTGTCTCTGGCGGCCTACTCGATGCGTGATGCACTGACCAAGGGTGAGATGGACCTGTTCGGCTTTATCGACTGGTGCGCTGAAATGGGCCTTCCCGGCACAGAACTGACTTCATACTATTTCAAGGAGGGTTTTGACAACAACTATCTCCACCAGCTGAAACTTCAAGCCTTCCGGCAGGGAGTTACAATCAGCGGAACCGCGGTGGGGAACAATTTCTGCCTGCCTCCGGGGCCGGAAAGAGATGAGCAGATTGCGCATGTCAAGAAATGGATTGACCATGCAGTGGAGTTCAGCGCTCCGCATATCAGGATTTTCGCTGGCCGCGCCCCCAGGGAAGTGGAACTTCAGACAGCGATCGGCTGGGCGGTGGATGGAATCAAGGAATGCCTTGATTATGCCGGAGAAAAAGGAGTGGTGCTTGGTTTGGAAAACCATGGTGGAATCACAGCCAGAGTCAAGGATCACCTGGCGATCTGCGACGCTGTCGGCGAGCATCCCTGGTTCGGCGTAAACCTCGATACAGGAAACTACCGGACGAATCCCTATGAGGAGCTCGCGATGGCCGCTCCGCGGTCGGTAAACGTGCAGGTGAAAGTCGAGGTTGCTGATAAAAGCGGCAACAGCGTGCCCACTGATCTGGCAAAAATCAGGGACATCCTGATCCAGGTCAACTACAAGGGCTGGGTTGCCCTGGAATACGAGGCCAAGGAGGATCCGCTGGTAGCGATACCAAGGTATATAAAGCAACTTCAGGAACTTTTCGCCTAAGGGATTCCGACAGGAGAGACGATGAATGTTAAAGTGACTCTGCGCCGAGGGCGCGAGCGTCCGATACTGAACGGTCATCCCTGGATTTTCAGCGGGGCTGTTGAAAGTATCAGCCCGGAGGAACCAGAGCCGGGCAGCCGGTGCGATGTTTATTCCGCTGAGGGCGAATGGCTTGCCGCGGGCTATTTTAACCCGGAGTCCCAGATCATCTGCAGGCTGGTCAGCAGGCGCCAGGGGGAAGAGTGGGGACCTGAACTGCTGGGGGAGCGTCTCGAGCAGGCAGCCGCTTTCCGAGAGCGGATCATACCACCGGAGACAGACTGCCTGCGGATAGTCAATTCCGAGGGAGACGGTCTGCCGGGCATTATTGTAGACCGCTATGGAAAGGGCCTGGTTGTGGAGCTGACCACAGCCGGAGCCGAGCAGATGCGGGATAAACTGGCCAAATGGCTCAAGAAACGGTTTAAACCTTCATTTATCTACGAGAGTTCAACCGCGCCGGCAAGGACTCAGGAGGGGCTGGGCGAGGTCAGGCAGGCTCTTCACAAGGATCCCGGCTCACGGGTGGAAGTCACAGAGTACGGCCACCGCTTCCTGGTCGATCCGGTGGAGGGCCAGAAAACCGGGTTTTACCTTGATCAGCGGGAGAACCGCCGCCTGGCTGCACATTGGACACCCAAAGGGGCCCAGGCCCTCAATCTTTTTTCCTACAGCGGAGCCTTTACAGTATATTTAGCCGGGGCCGGGGCCTCGAGTGTGGTGAGCGTGGATTCAAGCGAAAAGGCGATTGCCCTGGCTGAGGAAAACCTTGCGGCAAACGGTATCTCAGCCAAAGATAATCCGCTGGTAATAGCCGATGCCTTCGACTACCTGCGCAAATGCAGCGAGGAATTCGATCTGATAGTGATCGACCCTCCTCCGCTTGCCAGGAGAAGTTCGCACGTGAGGAAAGCAAGCCGGGCTTATAAGGATATCAACCGTCTCGGGTTATCAAGGCTGGCCGCGGGGGGATTGATGTTCACTTTTTCCTGCTCAGGCCATGTCGGAAAGCGCCTCTTCCAGCAGATTGTATTCTCTGCTGCGCTCGAAGCAGGAAGAGAGGTGAGAGTGCTGGCGCATCTGGGAGCCGGGCCGGACCATCCAGTAAGCCTCTACCATCCGGAGGGCGAATATCTGAAAGGCTTTCTTCTTTACGCGACATAAGCTCGGTTCTAGGAAGCAAAAAATTAAAAACCCGGCTGCATGGTCAAAGCAGCCGGGTTTTTAATTAGCCCGGAGTATTCATAAATCAGCAAGATGTTATGTTTCCCCGGGGCCTGGGGGGGGTGGGGGGGCGGTGGGCGCATGAAATGCGCGCCGTTGCGCTTGCGCAACGGTCTGTGCGACTCCAAGTCGCACAGCCGCCGCCCCCTCCCTCGGTGGCTGATAAAAAACTGAAAATAAGTGATTAGTCCTGTCAAGATCTGGGTTTCATGAATAATCCGGGTCAGGATAAAAAAATCTGCCGACACATATTATCAGCTTTAAAGCCCGTCCCAATCCTTGATCTGCTTGTTGATAAATTTTTCCACCTCGGTGAGCTGCTTGCCCTCGTTTGAACTGACAAAGGTGAATGCTTTTCCAGCGGCGCCCATTCTGCCCGTGCGGCCCACCCGGTGCACGTAATCCTCCGGATTTTCCGGGATATCGTAGTTGATCACGTGACTGATTCCGGTAATATCGAGCCCGCGAGCAGCCACATCCGTGGCCACGAGATGTTCGATTTTACAGGTGCGGAAATCGTCCATTATCCGTTCACGCATGTTCTGGGTCAAGTCGCTGTGGATGCAGCGCGTCTTGAACCCGAGCCTGTGAAGCCTGAGTGCCACAGAATCGCTCATTTTCTTGGTATTGGTGAAAATAAGCGACTGTGTGGGTTTCTGGTTTTCGAGAAGGCGGACGAGTGTGTTCAGTTTATTACGCCTGTCCACAGGGATATAGCGCTGCCAGATAGATTCCACCGTAATCTCATCCCTGCTCAAATAGAGCGGCACCGGGTCTTTCATGTACTGTTTGCTCAGGTCCTCCACTTCCTTGTTCAGGGTGGCGGAAAGAAGCATCACCTGGCGCTCTTGCGGGCAGGCCTTGATAATCTTGATAATATCCTGTCTGAAACCGATATCGAACATGCGGTCGGCCTCATCCAGAACAAGGATTTTCAATCCCGATAGGTCGAGCTTGCGGTTGGAAATATGGTCCAGAAGCCTGCCGGGTGTGCCGACCACGATCTGCGCACCCTTTTTCAGGCGCTCGATTTCCCGACTTACCGAGGTACCCCCGTAAAGGCTCAGGACTTTGAAATCCAGGGTGCGGCCAAACCGCATTGCCTCCCAGGACACCTGGCGGCATAGTTCGCGTGTAGGAACGACCATCAGCGCCTGCACTGCGCTGGATGAGTTATCCAGGCGTTCGAAAATCGGCATCAGGAAAGCCACTGTCTTGCCGGTGCCGGTTTTCGCCTGGCCCAGCAGGTCCCTGCCCCGCAGCGCAACGGGGATGAATGCTTTCTGGATATCGGTAGGCATGCGGAAACGGTTGGCCGCCAGGGTCATTACGATCCTGTCCGAAAGCCCCAGGGGCCGGAACTCGTTGTTGCGAAACTCCTCACTTGATTCGTCTATCGACAAAAGTTCAGGAAAGTCTATCCGCTGGAGCCTTCCTCCAAGGTCTTTTCTTTTTTTCCTTGGTTTGCCTTTACGCCTCGGACTTCCAGTTCTTCCATCAAAACCGGTTTTTCCCCTGGGTTCGGCTGCAGAGCGTTCTCTTTTGCCCTGTCGCTTTTGGCCTTGTTTTGGGTAACTCTCTCTTTCAGACTCCCTTTTCTCACCTGAATCGGATACCCGCCGGGAAGCCTGATCGCTCATTTCCGTCCCTCTCGACCTGGGATGATACCTGCCTTTGCCGCGCCTGCGCTGCCGGTTGCCCTTTCTATCCCTGGGCTGAGAGGGCCTGTGTTCCTTTCCTTCAGGCTTTTCGCCGGATGATGACTCACCGGTTGCGGCTGCCTGAGGTTTTCCTTTATCCTGTATAAATCCTTTCAACCTGCTGAATACCTTCAATCCCTGTTCCCTTCTGCTTGATTCGGGTTAATCCTGTGGACAGCTTTCTTGTAGCGTTAGAACACATAACAGATGAACAATATAATTGGTTTTGTCAAAAGAGAATCCGTTTTTTTTAATCTACAGTGAAAAGTCAGGTTGCGCGGTTGACAGAAGATTGACACAAGCGTAGATTTTTCTGGTCACGAGCTAACTTTTCAGGCGGCCAGGATGCAGGTACTGAAAGCAGAAAATATCACTCACGATTACGGCTTACGGCCGCTTTTCGAGGGGTTGGAGCTGGTGCTCGAGGAGGGCGAAAAAGTAGGCCTGGTGGGACCGAACGGCTGCGGCAAGTCCACGTTGATACGCATACTCGACGGGATCGAAGTGCCGCTTGGGGGCACGGTGACTTTTACCAGGAAAGTGAAAACCGCCTTTCTGGCCCAGGAGCCTCGATTTCGCCCCGGGACCAGTATTTACGGGGCACTCGAAGAAGGCCTGGCGGACCTGGCAGAGCTCAAGGAAGAATACGAACAGGTCACGGTAAAACTGAAGAAAAAACTCGACCGGACACTTCGCGCAGAGCTTACCGCCCGGGCCCAGAAACTCCACGACACTCTGGATACTGCCAGCGCCTGGGACATTCGGCCGCGCATCGAGGAGATGGTCACCCGGCTGCGGCTGCCTGAGCCTGAAACTCTTCTCGACAACCAGTCCGGCGGTACAGTCAAGCGAGTGGCCCTGGGACAGGGGCTGCTCTGCCGCCCCGACATCCTCTTCCTGGACGAGCCGACAAACCACCTCGATACCGAAACCGTGGTCTGGCTCGAAAAATGGCTTCAGAACTACAGGGGCACCCTTATTCTTATCACCCACGACCGCTATTTCCTCGAGTCCGTAGTTGACCGGATAGCCGAAATCTCCTGCGGCAGGCTGCAGAACTATCCCGGCAACTACAGCGCCTATCTCGAAGCCAAGAAAAAGCAATGGGAGCTTGCAAAGCGGGCCGATGAAAAACGCTTGAAAATCTTGGTGCGCGAGATCGCATGGCTCAAGAGCGGGATAAAAGCGCGCACTACAAAGCAGAAAGCGCGGATCCAGCGGATCATGAGACTGGCGAGCGTAAAGTCCGCCAAAAGGGACAAACCAGTACAACTTCTATTCGATCCTAAAAAAAGGCTTGGCCACACGATTCTCATGGCCCACCGGCTGCACAAGTCTTTCGGAGGACGCAAGTTTATCGATGATTTCTCCTTCGAACTCCTGGGCAAGGAGCGTATCGGGATTATCGGGCCGAACGGCTGCGGGAAAACCACCCTGATCAGGATGCTGATCGGCGAGCTGGAACCGGATTCAGGCTACGTGAAAGAGGGTGTGAACACGAAGATCGCCTATTTCGACCAGACTCGGGAGCAGCTCGACCCCAAGGCCACGATCTGGGACTCTGTCGCCCCGGGTGGAGACCACGTGCTGGTGAGCAGCCAGCGCCTGCACAAGAAAGCATTCCTCGAAAGTTTCCTCGTCCCGGCAGCGATCCACCGCGTCAGAGTGGAGCTGCTCAGCGGCGGTGAGCGAAACCGGCTGTTGCTTGCCAGGCTGATGCTCGCCGGGGCGAATGTGCTCATGTTGGATGAGCCCACCAACGACCTGGACCTTCAAACTCTTGAGGTACTCGAGGAGCAGCTTAAAAGTTTCCATGGCTCGCTGATCATGGTCACCCACGACCGCTACTTTCTTGACCGGGTCGCCGAGGAACTGTACGCTTTCGAGGGCGAGGGCCGGATTCGCCACTATCCCGGTAACTACAGCTATTACTTGCAGTG
>JAUVUV010000104.1 GCA_030604975.1 Candidatus Glassiibacteriota bacterium
AAAGCCCGGCTCCAAAATCGAAAAAGGAGGCTTAGATAACGTCTGTTAACTTTGATATGGGGAATATTGGATTGTACTTACCCTGGTTGAAAGGGCTATTTTAAAAACTGATCGACAATGAGCACTACAGGAAGGTGGTGGAAAGCCTTGCCGGGGAACTCGAGACATTCCGGCCCTTCCAGGGTTAGAGCCTGAGACTGATACTTCCGGCCAGTTGAAGCGACTGCTGGCGGTAGGTGTCCGCCAGGGAGGGGTTGTTGCCCCTGACCAGTCTGATAAAGATGTATTTCTGCAGCTCGTAAAGCAGGTAGAAAGTTCTCCTGATCCTGGCATCTGTATCATCCTCGCGTTTCTGAACGTAGCCCTCCCAGAATGCCGGCTCCGAAATTCCACAGTAATCCAGAACCGCAAACTCGATTTCCGGGTCCCCCCACAAAGCGCGATCCCAGTCCAAAAGGCTTGCCAGGCCGCCGCTTGCATCGATAAGGATGTTCTGTGCCCAGACATCCATATGCAGCAGGGAGGAGGGCACGCTACGGTTGAATACCCCGATATGCAGATCGAGCAGCTTCCTCATCGCCCCGGCCTCTCGAGCGTTGTAACCGCCGCAGCTCTCGATATCATCAAGAAGCTTGTTCCACATGATGACAAATGCCTCTGTCCAGCTGGCTTGAGGCTCCATCGGCCTGTGATCGCCGAGATAGCCATAACGGTCGCGCTGGATCGCGTGGACAGCTCGAAGAGCCTCGCCGGTTTCGCAGAGCAAACGACTGAAATCACGCCTGCTGAGTCCAAGGGCTTCCGAGAGCGGACTGCCCGGAGCCTTTTCCATTATCAGAAAATCCCGCTCAAGCAACCTCCGGCTGAAATCGTGGGAGATAATAGCCGGTACCGGCACATTCGTGCGCGTTCTGAGTTCCTGGTGAACTTCAGGCTCCTGGCGCATCATCCGGTGTTCGTAAAACAGGTTCAGCCGGCGTTCATCCTCCGGAGCGACCCTGAACACCAGGGGGTGGGCTCCGCCATCCAAGAAAAAGGTGCTGTTGTACTTGCCTGTGCTGCAGCGGGTAAGTTTTAGATCCTGGGCCGGAAGATCCAGGTGACTGGCCACGGCTGCGATCAATATCTCATTAGTTAATTGATTTACAGACACTGAAAATTTTCCCGCGGTTCGTTCAGCGTTCGGCAGTGCTTTCGAAATAGTGTTCCCTTGCCGTTGAAAGGCCTATAATAACTCGGAGGTTTGGATTAGGCAACTTGTAAAAACGCTGCCCGGCTTTTATTATTTTGGTTATATCAAAGATTCCATTTTCAGCAGCAACTCTTTTCTGAACCGGCATCAAGGGAAAAATAAGCAGAGATGGCTTACCTGGATCTGAGCTTAATCCTGATTTATTTCATCGTTGTTATCGCTTTGGGGTTCTGGTACCGCAGGAGGGCTTCACAGGACCTGGACTCCTACTTCCTGGGAGGCAAGAAAATCCACTGGCTGGCCCTGGCGATGTCCGGGTCTGCCTCCAATTTCGATATTACCGGCACGATGTGGATAGTCTCGATGCTGTTCCTGATGGGAATGAAATCGATGTGGATCCACTGGATGTGGGGTGTGATGATGGGTGCCTTTTTCGCCTCCTACATTGGTAAGTGGGTCAGGCGTTCGGGTGTGATGACAGGCGCTGAATGGATGATCACAAGGTTCGGAGACGGGCGTCCGGGCAAGGTCGCCCGTACCGCCTATGCGCTGATGGCGGTAATCACTCAGATCAGTTTTATCGGCTATGCTTTCCAGGGGATCGGTAAGTTCGCCTCGGTTTACGTTCCTTTCAGCCCGGATGTGTGCGCTTTGGTAATTATCGGGGCGACGACCCTTTACGTTCTGCTGGGCGGGCTTTACAGCGTGGTTTTGACCGATGTTATCCAGACAGTAGTCCTTTCGCTTGCTTCTGTTCTGATTGCCTGGCTGGCTTACAGCCAACTTACCCCGGAGATTATCGGACAGACCGTGCCCCAGGGCTGGGAGAGCGTTCTCCCGCGCTGGCGGCTGCCCGAGTTTGCCGGCACGGAACACGCAGGATATGAATTTTTCGGAGCGCTGGTGATTGTCTGGGTTCTGAAAGGACTGTTCCTCAATGCTGGCGGACCGGCGCAGATGTATGATTTCCAGCGTTTCCTGGCTGCCCGGGAACCCAGGGATGCAGCCAAGATCGGCGCCTCCTGGAGCCTTTTCCTTGTCGTGCGCTGGGCCATGGCCGCAGGGATCACCCTGCTTGCGCTCAGCGGAGTTGCCAGGGTGAGTGATCCGGAGAAAGTAATGCCGATAGTGCTTCTGGAATACCTTCCCGTGGGCCTGCGGGGTATCGTGATCGCCGGGCTGCTTGCCGCTTTCATGTCCACGTTCAGCTCCACTGTCAACAGCGGGGCATCCTACCTGGTGCGCGACCTCTGGCAGCCGTTTTTCGTACCCCGAGCCAGGCAAAAGCAGCTTGTCCGCTCAGGCTACGTGGCCACAGGGGGCATTGTGCTGGCCGGGATCGCAATCGGCTACCAGGCGCAATCCATAGCGCAGATCTGGAACTGGATGATGATGGCACTTGGCGCAGGGGTGATTATTCCCAATGTGCTGAAATGGTACTGGTGGCGCATGAACGGCTGGGGCTTTGCTGCCGGAACAATAGGGGGGATGGTTCTCTCGATCCCGTTTCTTTTCTTCCCGGATGCGCCGATGTATCTCACCTTTCCGCCGGTCTGCGCTGCCTCGCTGATTGCCAGCGTTGCCGGGTCGCTGTTAACCGGACCGGTCGATCAGCGCACCCTGAATTCTTTCTACCGTACCGTGCGCCCGTTCGGTCTCTGGGGTACGGTGAGAGAGCAGTGCGGCCTGCCCGAGGAGCAGATCAGCTCAGGCACGGAAAGCGCCTGGATTGCCGCTCTTAACACGGCACTGGGAATCATCGCGATCACGGGCCTGTATCTTTTCCCGATGTACCTGGTGGGCCACTGGCACGCCAGGGCGTTTGCCTGGCTTGGGGCGGCGCTCTGTGCAGGGGTAGTTCTGGCCTTTACCTGGTACAGGAACCTGCCGAGGCCTCACTCAGAGCGTACCGGTAGTCTCTCTACGTAATCACCCGCCTTTATGCTCCAGAAACTGGCCGTCTGCCAGCAGCCTTTCCCGCAGTTTTGGATAGTCCACCTTCTGCACATCAATATAAGCATCTATCGCCATGCAGGCAGCGGTTGCCGCAGACTGGCCCAGCACCATGAAAACCGGCTCCATGCGGATCGAGCCGAACGCAATATGGCTGGCTGAAAGGCAAACCGGCACGAGCAAGTTTGTGCACTCGCCAGGCTTGGGTACGATCGAGCGGTAGGAGATCGGGTAGGGCGGGAAACCTCCCACCTGGACATCGCCCTCGTTGCGCAGGTAGCCCTCCTCAGTCACGTAGCGCTGGGTGTTGTGGGAGTCCATGGTGTAGGCTGCCAGCCCCACCGGGTCAGAAGCAATCTCGTGGCCCTGGCAGTTGTGCTGGGTCATCACGTAGTCGCTGATCATCCGCCGCGCCTCGCGCACGTAGATCTGGTGCGGCCAGCCGCCGTTGTCGGTGAACTCATCCTTGGCAAGCCCCCAGCGTGAGACCTCCTTGCGCACGCGCTCGGGAACTCTCGGGTGGTTCGCCAGTGTCCACATCAGCCCTTTCTGGTAATCGAGGTGCCTGGCGATTATCTCGGCGCGCCTTTCGTGGTCGGCTTCGGGGTAATCGTAGTTCTCACCGATAAAATCCGTGGAGAACCCGTGGCGGTTGTTCGTATCGGTCTTGCGGTTGGGCATCAGCGTGGGGCCCCAGGGAATCTGGTCATAGCCTGCCTCGTAGTAGCGAAGCAAGGGTTCATAGCGCGGGGAATCGTAGTTTGCCGGTTTTTCGAAAGGTATCCGGTTCTCGGGCGCGTCGGTCAGGCACATGCGGAAGTTGTAGGCCTGGACTCGATTGTCGCCGGAGCCCTCCACGCCCGGCCCGGTGCGATCGATTCCCGGCAAAAGGCCGCTGGTTGGGTCATCGGGCACGATATAGGGCGATACCGGCTTTTCAAACTGATGGTACCGGTCATTGAGCGTCTGCACGCCGTTCAGCGTCTCGCCATGGGTAGAGTTCGACTCACGGCCAACATGATACGAAACGCCTGCCCTGGCCATCAGATCACCCTCGTAGGTGGCGTCGATAAACATCCTGCCCTGGAAGACTCGGCCGCTTTCGGTCTTGATCGCCACGATTCTGGTGCCCTCTTTTTCAACCCCGTCGGCCAGGTCGAGCCGCTCTCCTTTGACTACCGGTATCTCGAACTCCCGGATATAGTCGTTGTAAATTTTTTCTGCAACTTGAGGCTCGAAAGTCCACATGTACTCAGCGTCCATGTCATAGCCGCGGCTGCTTTGATATTCCTCGTGTTTCTGATACTTCCAGGCTGAATCCTCTGCATAATATTCGGCCACGCGGCGGTAAAAGTTCCGCGAAAGCCCGCCGATTGCCTCCTTGTTACCGATATCTGTGGCGCCCAAGCCGCCGGAGGTCAGCCCGCCCAGGTGCCGACCCGGCTCGATCAGCACCACGCTCTTTCCCATTTTTACTGCCTGCACAGCCGCGATCACACCGCCCGAGGTGCCTCCATAGACGACAATATCATAGGTATCATCACCCGAAGTCGATATTTCCCTCTCCGTACAGGCCAGCGTTGTAAATAAAAAGGTGATAATCAATGCAACGATGCCTTTCATTATCTCATCCCTCCTGTGTAAGAATTGAGAGCCACGTATCTTTCTGCTGCTCTTACAGTTTTAAAGTACCACCTGTTTTAGCAGCCTCGTCCACTGCAAGGCAGACCTCCAGGGTATGAAGGGCCAGTTCGGCTGAGTTCGCAGGCTCGCGGTTTTCCGCAACCGCCCGGGCCAGCTCGACTATCCCCTCTGACCAGTCCACCCCTGAGGCCGCGTATGGTCCGGGATCACCCTCAATGTGGTCCCAGAACGTGGAATCCTTATTCGAGATTCTCAGCTTGCCGCGCCCTGCTGTCAGCGATGAGAGAGAAATAGAGCCATCGGTACCCTGTATCTCGAGACCGTGATACTGGGTATTGGAGTTGGCATAAGAGAACGCGATCCGGCCGATTACACCACTGTCGAACCTGAGCAGGGCTACCCCGTGGTCGAACACCGTGACTTTAAACGGCCTGCCGCTCAGGTCTTTGCGCTCCGGAATGGCAATATCGAACATACCCTGTACCGCTTTTACAGGTCCGAACCAGTCGATCATCAGGGAAACAGGGTAGGGGCCGACATCAAGAAGAGGTCCTGCGCCCTCGGTGTAAAACTGCTCAGGATTCGCATGCCAGGCCTCCACCCTCCCATGGAACATCTCAGCAGCGGCGGACACCGGTTTCCCGATCCGGCCTTCTGTGAGTAGCCTTTTAACCTTCTGCTGGTTTTGTCCCATAAGGATAAACGGGGCGCAGGCGAGGGTGAGGTTGTTTGCCCTGGCCAGGGAGATCAGGTGTCTTGCCTTGTCCACGCTCAGGGCGAGCGGCTTTTCGCTCAGCACGTGCTTGCCTGCCTCGAGACAGGCAGCGGTTATCTTTTCATGAGCTTTCGGCGAGGTCAGGTTTATAATTGCGTCGACCCGCTCTTCGGCGATCAGGGCATCGAGTGATTCGTAAAATTTCCCGCCGTATTTTTTGACAAACTCGCGTCCCTTTTCTGCAGTTCTGTTCCAGGCCCCGGCGAACTCGATACCTTCTTTATCCTGCTGAGTGTTGAAATAGTCGAGATAAAAGTGCGCTATATCCCCGGTTCCGGCCACGGCAAAACGGAATCTTTTATTCATATCCACTCCTTGTTCGCAATCCGGGACGAATATTACTGCCAGTCGATAACCACGCCCATATACGCGCTTCGATCCCGAAGTATATCCAGATAGACCGAAGGTGCCTCTTCCGGCTTGATCCTGTGAGTTATCAGGTTATCGATCCTGATTCTTTCAGCAAGCAGCAGGTCAAAGAAAAAACGGACCAGTTCTCTTTTGCCCCAACGGTAATAATCATTCCCCTCCCAGGGCGGGACAGCCCCGTGTGCTCCGATAATGGAGAGCGACTTGGAAATGACATCGTGTGTGAGTGTCTGCCTGGAGGGGTAAGCTGCATCGCCGATCAGGCCGAGCCTGCCTCTTTTACAGAGCATGTGCTGGGCTGATAGGAAAACCGACGGATGCCCGGTAATATCGAAAACAAGGTCCGCTCCCTGACCCTCTGTCAACTCGGACACTCTCTCCAGGGCTTTGTCTGCCGTCTGGCAGAGCAACTCGGTAGGGCCTTGCCCGCGCGCCAGTTCGCACCTTTCGGCCAGGGGGTCCACTGCAACAAGATGATTCAACCCCGCTATTCCAAGCAATCTCACAGCCAGCTGACCGAGAGGCCCCAGACCGATTACCACAGCCGTTTCCCCGAGCACCGGCGCTGCTTCCCGGATACCGTTCTGCACGATAATGTTCAGTTGAAACCAGGAGGCCAGCTCATGAGAAAGACTGCTCGGTACCGGGTGGAGATTCTCCGGCCTGTCAATAAAATATGCCCGGTGGGAGCTGGTCGAACAGACAAGCTCGCCCTGGGCTATCCCGGACACACCATCGCCAATATCGATAACCTCCCCCACGCTGCTGTATCCGGGTTCGAACGGGTATTGTATCCACTGGTCCCAGACACTTCCCGGCTCGACTTCGCGCTTGAAACAAACCATTTCCGTGCCGATAGAAACCAGGGAACACAGAGTCCTGCAGCGAACCTGGCCGGCCCCCGGCGGATTGCAGGGTTCAGAGACCAGTTCCATCTTTTCCGGATCCGTATAGTAGAAAACCTTGTTCTCGATACTCTCTTTTTCCATTGCGCCCTCTTAAATATTTTTAGAATAAAAATGATCTTGCCAGAGACGAATCGGGATGGTTGAAAAGCAAAACCGTGATATGGATAAAATAGCAGGGATACAAACTTTTGAAAAGGCTGCGGGAAAATTACGGATGGTGGTGAAGGCGATTGGAATCGGAACTTTTGGTTTTTCGAATCTGCATACCGATTTAATTAAACTACTACCGGCTTCAGCCGGTAGTAGTTTAATTCATAAACCATTTTTACCGGTCACTATTGAATCTCGGTGAGAGAATTCAATATTGAAAGTCTGACACACCCCTGTATCCCCCTTTTCCAAAGGGGGACTGGATGATGGTTTCCCTTTGCTAAGGG
>JAUVUV010000508.1 GCA_030604975.1 Candidatus Glassiibacteriota bacterium
AAATATTAAGACAAACAGCCTAACAATCGCATGCAACTGACGGAGCAGCACTCCGCAGCTGATGCGTGACGTTAGGCTGCGCCTCTAGACTGAGTAAGACGAATCGCGTGCAATGTTTAGTCTCCGGGATTCAAGTAGCTGAATACATATGGTGAAATTCGATCGATATGGTGAATATCAGCTTAGCACAGTTACAACCTTTGATTCGCACTCAAAATAACGTGGCGGATATCCCTGCTGGCTGATTCGACACAGAAAAAACTTGAGAGGACCGAGCCATGTCTAAAAAGTCCGATTTGTTTAAATCCCGGATTTCCCGGCGGGATTTTCTCGCCACAGCCGGCAGCGTGAGCCTGGCGGCAACAGCGAATGTTACCCAGGGCCAGGTGCCTGCTCAAGGCGACGAAAGGCCGAATATCCTGATCATCATCACCGACCAGCTCGCCCAGCGCGCGGTCGGCCGTTACGGAGACAGATGGGCCGATACCCCGAATATCGACTCCCTGGCTTCCGGCGGGGTGAGATTTTCCAACGCGTATACCAACTGCCCGCTCTGCCTGCCCTCCAGGGCCTCATTCTGGACCGGCCGCCTGCCCAGCCAGATTAAAGTCACCTCCAACGGGATGAATTACCCGGTGCGGGATATACCGGAAAGTATGCCTACACTCGGTGAACTATTCTTAATCGCAGGCTATGAAACGATCAATTTCGGCAAGCGGCACGACGCGGCTTCACTCAGGGGTTTCAAGCTGGTGGATACAGAGGAGCTGGAGGTCGAAACCCCGAAAGCCTGGCCGGTGAACTACGACTCGAAACAGGATGCCTACACCACCGGCAGATGTGTGGAATACCTCAAGCAAACCCACGACAAACCATTCCTTGCTGTGGCTTCACTGAACAATCCGCATAATATCTGCGGCTGGGTGGGCGAAAATACCGGCGTGCACGAGGACGTGCCTATTCCCTATGGAGAACTTCCTCCGCTGCCTGACAATTTCGATACCGATGACCTGAAAAACAGGCCTTTGCCGATCCAATATCTCTGTTGCAGCCACAGGAGACTTCAGCAGGCCTGCCTATGGAGTGAAACCAATTACCGGCATTATCTCGCAGCATATTACTATTACCTTAGAATGGTCGACACCCAGATCGGCCAGATCCTCGAAGCTCTTCATTCTACCCCTGCGGGCAAGAACACGCTCGTGGTTTTCATGTCGGACCACGGCGACGGCATGGCCTCGCACAGGATGGTAACAAAACAGGTGAGTTTTTACGAGGAGACCACACGCATCCCGCTCATTTTCGCCGGGCAAGGAATTAAAGGCCGTGGAAAAATGCTCAATGAACCGCTGGTGAGTCTGCTGGACCTTCTGCCCACGCTTTGCGATTACGCCGGGGTTTCTGCTCCCCGCGGCTTACTCGGCAAAAGCATGATGCCCTGGTTGCGCGGCGAAAAACCCTCGCGCTGGCATGATTACGTGGTCAGCGAGTGGCAGACCGAGTGGGGATATACGGTCTCGCCGGGCCGGATGATCAGGACTGACAGATATAAATATACCAGGTATCTCGAGGGAGGTGGGGAAGAACTCTACGATCTGGAGGAAGACCCTGGCGAGAAACGCAACATAGCTCGTTTTAGACACTACTTGAAGGAGCTGAAAGAACACCGCGAGATTCTGCAGGAGCATGTCAGGAGGGCCCGGGACTCGTTTTTCGGTCTCGGCGTTAAGGTGGACAAGCGCTGGCGTTCTCACACGTTGGGCTACCAGAACCACCAGGGCCTTTCCGCGTCTGAGGCGGCCTGGGAAGCCGAGGAGAAAAAGTAAACCGGATAAGTTATCCAGATGCGAAAAATTTGGTCTCATATATCAAGCCGGCAGAGACCTAAAGGCAAAAACCAATAAGACAGACAGAATGGAGAAGTTTTTTTAATAGATAATCTCTGCTGAAAGGAGTTGGTATCATGTTTCAAAGAGTTGGGGGTTACACCAGGGATTTGCCTAATTTATCCACTGTTCAGTCGTCTCTACTGGTTATACTGCGGATAGCAATCGGCTGGCATTTTCTCTATGAAGGTCTTGTAAAACTTTTGGATCCAAATTGGTCATCCGCTGGCTATCTTGCAGAATCAAAGTGGATTTTTTCCGGATTCTTCAACTGG
>JAUVUV010000036.1 GCA_030604975.1 Candidatus Glassiibacteriota bacterium
CCAGGAGGCTGCCCGGCCCAAATCCGGCAAGCAGCGTCAGCCACTTTAATCCCTGATTCATCAGAAAAAATTTTAACCAAGGGGTACAAAATGCGTTTATTTAGATTTTTCTTATTTCTGGTGCCTATCCTGCTCTACGGCACAGACTGCAGCAAAGATACTGATAGCGGTCTTTATACCCCGCCCGGGACAACAACCGGTACATTAAAATTGTATTTGACCGATGCACCGGGTGAATTTAGCGAGGTCAATATCACCTTCTCAGAAATTTCCGTGAAGTTCGGTGATACCTGGATCACGGTGAGCGAGACAGAACAGACGTTTAACCTGTTGTCCCTGACCGGTGGGTTGACTGCGCTGATGGGCGAGGAAGCGCTCGTGTCTGGGGAATACGGTCAAATACGGCTACTGATATCATCGGCAGAGGTGGTGATTGTCGAAGAACCAGATGAAATTACATACCCTCTGCAAATCCCCAGCGGTTCAGCCTCCGGTCTCAAGATCGGCAAGGGATTTACTATCGAGGAAGAAGGGGAAGTCCTGGAACTGGTTATCGACTTTGACGCCGCGCGATCAATCAATAAGCTCGGGAGCAATGATCTATACCAGTTAAAGCCTGTTTTAAGGCTCGTAGCTGCCGAGCAGTCGGGCGCAATTACAGGGGAAGTAGTTAGCGAACCCCGGAGCGGCTTGACAGCTTATGCAATCGCTGGAATTGATACTGTTGCAAGCACTGCAGTCGACGAAACCAACGGAGAGTTTAAGCTTGCTTTTCTGCCGGCAGATACCTACACAGTGACAATAGTTGACAGTGATGACTATGAATTATACTCACAATCCGATGTAGTGGTAAATACCGGCTTTACGACGAAACTCGGAGATATTACTCTTTTTTAGGGAAGCTGGTAATATATTACACGCCCCCCTCTGCTCCCGACCCAAGAGGCTATCAGGGCTAAACCCCACGGAACGCAGGCCCTGATCCAAAAAAAGACCCTGCCGAACCTCGGCAGGGTCTTTTTTTCCCCCATGATCAAAGCGCTATTCCAGCCTCCCTGCAGACCATAGAATAGCCTGCCTGACCAGCTCTCGATAGGCCGGGTGAAGGTGGGCGTAGCGGTCGTGGCCGAGCTGGATATAGACCACCCGCGATTTTTCGTACGGGCTGACCCAGGCCAGCTGGCTGTCGCTTGTTTGTTCATCTGTCTGGAGGATCACTCTCACCTCGGGCGAAATCCACATTCCCTTGTAAGTTTCATCCCGGATATGCATCGAGCCGATACCGGCAGTGATCGGGTGATTCCCCTTCGGACGGACAAACAGCTCCACGTCATGCTTGTATGTGGAGGCCGGTGTATCGCCCTCCTGCTCCAGGATATACCTTCCTCCGACCACTTCGCGCCACCACCACGGCCAGGAACTGTAGTTGGCGATTGCGTGGTGAAGGACCACTACTCCCTTACCATTTTCCACAAATGAGCGCAAATTTCTCCTGCCAGCTTCACCGATTTCCTCTGACATATCGTACAGCACCAGCACGTCGTACTTTTCCCGGATATCCGAATCGAACGCCTCGGTGTTAGATACGGCGTGGTCCCAGATCATCTCATCGCTTCCGAAAAGGGTGTAGAACTCGGTTTCGTAGTCGTGGCCCCCGGTGACCACCAGAAGCTTTAGAGCGTCAGGCTTTCTCGCGTGAAGGTTCACCTCCGGCGGCAGGGTGACTTTGCCGGTCGCTGCCCATTCGCAGTCCCGAAGAAAAGAGGCGATAAACCCCGGCTCGCTCATCGCGGCCGGATCATGGCCCAGAGCCGTGTAGAAAGTCCTGCCTTTGCCGTAATTGACTGTCCAGAGAATCGGTTCGTCCTTGCCCGTGCCCCTGGTGGCAGGATCACTGTAAGCGGTGGCCAGGATACGGGTTTCCGGCTCCATCCGGGGGTTGTGATAGAGTTCGTCCGTGGCGATAAAGCTCTCCGGCATCCCGGCAGCGATCGGGTGATTGCGTTCGATAAATTTCACCTGGAAAGAGTGCCTGTCCCCGTGGGCTGTTGTCGGTGGCCCCTCGACCCACACCCCGCCGACCATTTTCGCGTATTCCGGCCAGGGCGGCTCGAAAATCCCGGTGCGCACATGGCGGTCGCCCAGAACCTGCATCTCGCCGAAAGCATAGTTCGCCCCGTGCACGGCTACCAGCCCCTTGCCGCCTCTGACAAACTCCTCGACTGCCTGTTCGACTGCCTCGCCCCAGCGCGGGCCGCAGTAATCCAGCACCAGAAGGTCGTAGGGTGCGAGTGCACCGGCTGTAAGCCCTGCAGGCTCCTCGGTCACGCGCACATCGAAACGGCCGGTTTCAACAAGCCGGCCTTTCAAAAACGGCGTGGTCTGGCGCCAGTCGTGGTTGTTGCGGCCGGTGAGGATCAGCACCCTGATCGCTCCTTCAGCAAAAAACGGATCCATGTTTGTCGCCGCCGGCGCAAACCGGGCGAGAAACAGGAGGGTAAGCAAACATGGCAACAACAGCCCGGTCAGTTGATGTTTTCTCCTCATTGGTTCACCCCCGCTTTATCAATCACGGCTTGAAGGTGGCTCAGGCTCCGCTGGGCTTGCTCCGGTGTCCCGCACTCGACCGAAAGGACTCCGGAGAATCCCCCATCTGCCAGGATATCCACCACTTTCGCCCAGTCGATTACGCCGTCCCCGCAGGCGCAGCCAACAGGTGTGCCGGTCACCCTGCCCTTTTCTTCTTCTGACTGCTCCAGGGCGATATCCTTGGCGTGTACATGCACAAGCAGGTGCAGGGCGGCTTTCAAACCTTGGTAGGGATCTTCACCGCCCAGGTAAGCATTGCCCAGGTCGTAATTCACTTTCAGCATTGGTGAATCAACCAGGGCGGCGATGCGCAGCAGCCCCTCGGTTCTGCACGAGATACTCTGATGGGGCTCGATGCCGATATATATCCCATAGCGTTCGGCAGTGCGCAGGGCCATGGTCAGGGTGTATTTCATCACCTCGAAACACTGGCCGTCACTCATCCAGGAGGGTCTGATCCCCTCGTCAGTGTTGACTACCGGCGCACCCACCGCCGCAGCGAAACGGATCGCTCTGGTGAGATATGGCACGCTGATTTCCGGCCTCATCAGCGGACAGTGCGAACTGAGCCCGGAGGTTTTTACCCCGTTGCGGTCCAGGATTTCTTTCATCTCCAGCGGGTCTTCCTCCATGGAGAATGAATGGAAATAGCCTGCCTCGCTCAGCAGCTCGCGCCCGGTGTGAACCATCGGTTCGACATACTTGTAGCCGATCCGGGCCGCGCGCTCCACTCCGGCTGCGAAAGGTTTGTCCTCGCAGCGGATAAACTCCATGTTCACTCCGACTTCGATACTCATACGTCCCACTCCTTTCGCCATTCAACCCGGCTTTTTTCCTTGTAGGCGATATTGCCGATATGGCAGGCCATCGAGGAATAGTGGCCGTCGGTTGCATCCGCATTCGGTTTCTTTCGCGAACGCATGCATTCGAGCCAGTTGGCCAGGTGCGGTGTGGTGGAGCCGTAGGGGACTTTCAGCGTGATCTCCCGGGCCGGCTTGTCCTCACCCGAGGTGAGAAACGTGTAGCCCGAGCGGAAAATCGAAAGCCTCCCGCCTGTGCCCATGAATACTATATCGGCAACTTCCGGGCTTGCCATGTCGGTGATATTAGCCTCGAAAGTTACGTTGACATTTTTCGGGTAATCGAGGATCAGATTGATATTGTCCGGTGTATCACGGCCGTCATTATACTGGTAAATCCCGCCCAGGGCCACGGCAGAAACGGGTTTCTCGATCCCGAGGAACCAGTGAACCACGTCCACCATGTGCACGAAAAGGCCGCCGGTCATGCCACCGGTGGAAAAGTCCCAGTAGGCGAAGCGGTTGAAATAGCGCTTGGGGTCCCAGGGGATTTTGGGCAGCCAGGCCAGGCAGGCCTCCCAGTCCAGCCCCGCGGGCTTGTGCTCCATACCCGGCGGCACAGGAAAAAGGTAGCCGCCGTTGCCGTTCCAGATTGTGCGCACCATGTTCACCTCGCCGATCAGCCCGGCCTCGAAAAAGCGCTCCCTGGCCTCGATGAAATGGGGGATGCTCCTCTGCTGCATGCCCACCGCCACGATCCTTCCGGTTTCTTTCGCCACGCGGACTAGTTCGAGTCCCTGTTCAGGCAGGGAGGTCACCGGCTTTTCCACGTAAACATCCTTGCCGGCCCGGCAGGCGTCAACCGTGATCCGGGCGTGCACATGGTCGAAAGTGCCCACTATCACTCCGTCGATATCCTGGCGCTCCAGCAGCTTACGGTAGTCTGCGTACTTGTCCACCGTCCCGGTGATCGCGGCTGCCTCGTCCATCCGTCTGTCCCAGATATCGCTCAGGGCGACCCACTCGATTTGTCCGATCTTGTTTACGCTTTTCATCAGGCTTTGCGCCCGGTTGCCTGTGCCGATCACTCCCAGCCTGATCCGCTCATTGGCCCCGAGTATTTTTCCCGTTGAGGCGGCGGTGGCCACAGTGGCCGCTGCCAGCGATCCTGCCAGAAAGGAGCGGCGCGAGATTTTGACTTTTTCCTTTTGCATTCTTGATCCTCCTTTTATAGGTAATTCTTTCGGATACGGGAAGTAATTTGAAAATTATTTTAATTTCATTTCACCCCCTCACCCAGACGGGTGAGCTCCAGGCCCACTGGTTGTTGTGCTCCCTCACCCGGAGATAGTAATAATCCGTCTCGCTCTCCGGCTCGCTGTCAACCAGGGATTCCTCTAAAATAAAACCCGCCTCCGGCACGGCGCGATGGAAAGAGATCGCCTCGCTGAGCCAGCCGATCAGGAAATGCGACCTTGCGCCCTCCAGAAGCTCAGCCAGGCTGTGCTCGAATTTTTTACCGTTCACCCTGGCGCGTATTGCTGCCGTTTTGGGCATCTCCACCTCCAGCACAACCGAGTCGGTGGTGGGGGTGAGGGTGTTGGGATTTTTCGAGGTATACGAGTGAAATGCGCAGGAAGTCTCATCCTTTTCCAGCAGGCGGCTGACCATGGTTTTGTGCTCCAGGCCCTTCTGCGGGCTGGTCACCGGCAGGCCGCGAAAACACGGGGTAACCGAAATAAGGCGTCCCTCTGTCAGCTCGAGCACCCCGTCCCACTCGGTGTAGCCCTCCTCCTTGTTCCAGCCCCACTCGATCCGGACCTTGGCGCGAATGGTGTCCGCACCAGGAGCCAGGGGCAGGAACGGGGCGTTGATCCGGGCGAGAACTCGGCCGTTCTTGACCACGTCCGCATAGTCCAGGAAATCGTTGCCCTCCACTCTCAGGTAGATGTTTCTTCTGCCGCTACCTCCGATTTCCCGGCCCATCATGGCGTCATTCACCCTGAAATCCAGCACGATCTTTTCTCCGGTGGTTCCGTAAAGCCGCCGGGTGAGAAAAGCCTCCCACAGGCTCTCAGGAGTAAGCTCTTTCGCAAACACCGCAACCCTCCCGTCCCCGTAGCTGCCCGGATAGCCGGCGTGCTGGTCGGTGGAGGCGATCATCCCGAATTTTTTACCTCGCTTGAGACCTACCTCTGCAGTTCCCTCGTGGGAGCGCGGCCCCATGTCGTGAAGGTTGGGATACGGGCCGATATCGGTCTCCGAGCAGCCGTGCCTGGAAAAAATCTCCACAAACGGTGTCTGGTCGCCCCCGGTAAAGGAATCCCAGTTGAAGCCCCGGTAACCGTTGATATAACCCATGTGATGCGGGATTACCAGGGTTTTTCTGTTACGGAGTCTGTCTTTCAGGTCCGGGATCGAGGTCGCCTCGACTATCGGGGCGCGGGGGTCGAGGTTATAGACATTGTGGTCGCCGTGTTTCATGTTGTGGCACTCATAGCCCAGGAAAGTGACAAACTCGCCCGGCTTGAGGTACCTGAGGTTCAGATCCTGAACATTCTTCCAGTTTTTCCGCAGGCGTTCGAATGCCGCCAGGTGGTAATCGATCACCCAGGCCAGGCGTTTGTCATCATGGCCTGGAATGTCGGGCCAGAGCGCGTGGGCCACAATGGAGCAGAAATCAAGCTGCCCGGTTGCCGCCTCGAGAGCATCTTCCATGGACCCGTGGCCATAGGTGATATTGCAGTGCGTGTGAAGGTCTCCCCAGTAGAGGTTGAATTCGTTGATCTGGGAAGCTGAAGGCGTTGCCGGGGATTCCTTCATTGGCTTACCGCATGCTGAAAGAAGTGATATGCCCCCGGCGGCACTTTGAATAAACTTCCGCCTTTTCACAACAGTTCCTCCTGGCTAATATGACGAAAGGGTATTTCTATGATATAAGAAGCGCTCTAAAATTGATCCGAAATGATGGATAAATTATCCGTTAATCAGGCTTAACTCAAAACTAATTCACCATGTCCCGTAAATCAAACACTCCTGCTTTAAGCATCGCAATATTTTCCTTGGCAAGATAATAAATCTGTACCGCATCAAGATGTCTATTGACCTGTGACCGATTTCCAGATTAAGATTAATAGTAACTGCTCGAGTGCATCCGAACTAGAGCAGAAGCGAATTACTCATTAACGTCCTCGAAGCCCTGCCTGAGAGTGGGCCAGAGCAGTGTTCTGAAACAACTCCTGGAACGCGGATGATAAATTACGCCCAAACCCTGAACCTGGTGGGCACCTCCTGCCCGATGAACTTTGTGCTGATCAAGTCCACTCTGGACAGGATGCCCCCCGGAGAACTTCTCCAGGCCCTCCTGGACAAAGCTCCCGTGGGCCCGGATATAGCCTCGAGCCTGACTGGGTGCGGCTATGACGTGGTATCTGTGGAGGAAAAAGAGGATTCATGCGTGGTGGTAGTCAGAAAAAAGCCGTCGGTGGCCAGGGCTGTCCCCGGCCTGCGGGCCCGGCGCAGCAAGGGATGCGGGTCCGCAAGAAGGCGAAGGCGGTAATCTGTAAGCGGCGGAAAAACCGGTTCCTGAATCTCAATAATAAAACCAGATCGTATGGTAGTCGCGGATATTCTCTCCGCGGGTGGCAAGCTCCTCCAGGTAATCGTAAATCGGCACGTCGATATAGTTATACGGCGGTACCGGAGCTATGTTTTTCTCCCAGGGATGGAACTCGTATACCCGGGAACCGTCCGGCAGGATCATCACCAGCCGGTGATCCTGCCAGGCGCGCAGATGATTCTTGCCCAGCTTGGGCACGTTGAAAACCGGCTCGTCGGTCCTGTCCAGTCCGGGTAGAAGGCGGGCCTCCTCCTTGCGCTCCTGCAGGATCCGCGCAATCGGCACCATGTACCTTCGGGTTTCCTCCTTGCCTTTCATATTGAACGTGTAATACGGGTCCACACCGATCAGCCTCAGGTCCTTGCGCAGTTTCGCGCTTTCGAAGCGGCGCGAGTTCTCGATGGTGAACACCTCCTGGTTGTAAACACTAATCCCGGCTTTGCGAATTTTCTGAACCGCCTGCATGGCCTCAGGGGTTATCTCGTAGGAGTGCTCGAAATGGGTGACAACCGCTACCTCTCTTCTTCCGGGCTCATGGACTTCCGCAAGGATCCCGATCAACTCCTCAGTCCAGCGCATCGGCAATACCACCGGGGTACGCGTGCCGATACGTATCCGGTAGACATGGTCCTTTTTCGCCAGTACCTGAAGAATTTTCCGCAATGATTTATCTGGCATTATACAGGGGTCGCCGCCGGTGATCAGCACATCCCCGACGCTCCGGTGATTGTCGAACCAGGCAAGCGCCTTGTCGAGTACCCCGCTCTTAGCCATAGCCTTTGGATCGAGCACCTCGTCGATTTCCCAGTTCCGCTGGCAATAGACACAGATCTGGGCACATGTATTAAACGGTTTCAGGATCGCAATTCCCAGATAACGCCTGGTAACCAGCTCCACTGGCGAGGTGTCGTGCTCTCCCATGAAATCGAAAATAATCCCGCGCTCGGCTCGGTTTTCGGTCATGGTATCGACATAGTCCGGAGGGGGGATCACCTGCGCCCGCACGGCATGATCGTAGCCAATCGAAAGGTGCCGGTCCATCAAGCTCAGGTAGTAGGGGGTGATTCCGAAAGGAATCCGGTTCTTGTGGGCCTTCTTAATCGCCTCCTGCTGTTCCGCGGTGAGTTCGATCAGCTCCAGCAGTGGCTTTACATCACGGATCACGTTTTTCAGGTGCCAGGCATAGTCCTCCCAATCCGACTCGCTTGCTCCGAAATATTTCAGGATTCGCTTGCGGTTGTCCTTTCTCCAGCTAACCACATCCGGTTCCAGACCCGAGGGGTACTTCTTGAAATATTTCTGCACTGTGGCGCCCATTTCATCCAGGATTTCAGTCCGCTTTCTGGAGGCTTCGCGTCCTTCCAGGCGAAGAAAATCCGGGATTCCTTTCCTGGCTTCCTTACTCTCGAAATAGATATTCGACCGGCCAGCAACCCCGCGGAACAGATTTATAAACTCTATCAGAAACCCGGCTGAGATTTCCTGGATCAGTTCATCCCGTTTCCCCCGGGCGAGTTTCCAGAGATAGTCGAGAGCAGAAAACCCGGTACGGAACTCGTTAATCGGCCCGATAATGCTTTTGAATACCCGGATACACTCCCTGACTGTCGATTTCTCCAGGATATGCAGATCGTTATCGATCTTGAATATTTCTCTTTCCGCACGTTCCAGGTACGAATATACCCCTTCCCGCACCTTTTCCAGATTGTCTGCCTTTTTCAGGAACTGGTAAATTTCAGGGTTTGCCTCCCACAGCCGATCCAGATACGCTTCAAGGTTGACTTCAAACCTGGGCTTGACCATTTCAACAGCGTCTGCAAATACATCACTGATAATCTTCGACTGGATTCTCGGCCGGGCCTTTGCCGGCTTGCGTCTCTTTTTAGGGCCGACTGATTGTTTCTGTATAGTTGAAACTTTTTTATTCATCTCTAAGCACCCCCCTTTAAGTGGGTGTATACGCTGCGGACAAATCAAAAGAGTTTCGATTTTTATAGAGTCGCTCTTGCAGCTTTTTTGGGTCAAATATATTAATTATAACCTTTTAACATGATTATGAACAGGTCAAGGGAATTTTCGACAGTTTATGCTGAGATTTCGAATCCGGTTCAACAGCCGAAGACAAACAGCGGGAGCAGACTTGGAGATCGGTCGGCTCCCGCTGTTCTAACGATTGTAAACTCATCCGCGTTAAATTAAAGCCCGAAAATCCTCTTGTTGGTTTTCCACTTGCCGCGGGTGAAATCCGGGAACTTGACCGGCATGCTGCCTGTGGCTACCGATTGCTCGGAAAGTGGGGTAATCGCGCTCCAGAGCACCGAATCGTAAACATCGATCGGTGTAGGCTTCCTTTCTTTGACCGCCTCGTAGAACGAACGCAGCTTGATATAATCCGTGCCGCCGTGGCCGAAATCTTTTGATCTCTCCTCCCATTCTTTCCACATCGGGTGGAGGTACTGTTCCTCGTACTTGTCGAACGGTTCCCAGCTGTGCTCCTCCGGGCTCAGGCCCTCGATATAGACACTTTTCGCCAGCTCGTTATAAAGTCCACTCGTTCCCTGAATCTTGGTCATGTTCGAGTAGGGCCGCGGCGACTGGGTATCGTGGTTGATCGTGATTGTCAGCCCCTTGTGGGTTCGGATAACCGTGGTGACAATGTCGCCCAGGGCATACTGACGGTTTGCGTTCGGGTGGTCCGGGCCAAACTTTTCGCGCATGAAGTGGTTGAGTCCCAGAGACCTGGTGGCTGTGGAGGTAAGGTGGTCGAAATAGTCGCCCCGGCAGATATCCATGAAATGGGCCACAGGACCCAGGCCGTGAGTCGGGTAGAGATCTCCGTTGCGGGTAACCGAATGCCTGCCGCGCCAGATCAGCTCGCCGTTGGGGCCGAATTTGACAGAGCGCACGTCGTGCTGGTAGCCGCACTCCCCGTGAAGGAGTTCGCCGAACAGCCCGGCCCGCACCATTTGCAGTACCGCAGTGTTGTTACGCTGGTAGCAGTGGTTTTCAAGCATCATGCAGGGCATGCCCGTACGTTCTGATGTGTCTACCAGTTGCCAGCAGCCCTCGATCGTGTACGCGGTCGGAACCTCTGTGCAGCCGTACTTGCCGTTGTTCATCGCATCCGCCATAACCGGCACGTGCCATTCCCAGGGCGTTGCGGTAATAATCGCGTCCAAATCACTCCTGATCGACATCCGCTTGAAATCTTCCGGGCCGCTGGAATAGCCCTCCGGCTTCGGCCTGCCCGCCCGTTCCACCATGCGCTGTGCCCGGCCGAGATGATCAGGGTTGATATCGCAGAGTGCCGGCACCTCGATATCATCCATTGCCAGCGAGGTGCGCAAAAGGTTGGTTCCCTGGCCGCCCACACCGACAAAGCCAACTCTCACTTTCCGGTCGTCGGTGCCGAATAGTGGTGTTGCAGAGGCTACGGATGCGCTAAGGCCGCCACCACAGAGGCCTTGATAAACTTCCGGCGGCTGATTTGCTTTTTCATCGGAGACTCCCTTGTAAAAAGATTGCTCAAAACACAAACAGACCGATTAAAATCAATTCTTTAACCTCTTAGCGGGGTAAAATTCTCGTATGGCCGCAGTTGATTGACACTGTTCAACGGTAGATATGCACGGCAATATCATCCACGAATGAGTGCAATACCAAACCCTCGATCTGCCCCCCGCGAACCTCGACAGTTTGTGTCACAGATTCTCCTGTGGCCGGAC
>JAUVUV010000491.1 GCA_030604975.1 Candidatus Glassiibacteriota bacterium
AAAGGAAAAGGCTGGAGGCTCTCGACGACAGGGAATCATTCTTACGGTTTACGGGTCAAAGCGTGCCGGATGCTGAGCGGGCCGCTGTTTGCCGCACTGTTCAGGAGGCGATCCACAGCCTTCCGCTGGATATGCAGGAGATACTGATCATGCAGCATTTCCAGAGCCTGGATTACAGCGAGATTGCCGGCCTGCTCGGCATACCACGGGGTAGTGTGGCAAGCCGCCTCTACCGCGCGCGGGCCGCGTTGAAGAAAAAACTAAACGGGGTTATCTAGGGGGTGATGAGTGATGGAAAACGACAGGCTCAAAGAGCTTTTAACCGCATACGCGGACGGCGAACTGGACGAGGAGGGCCGCAGGGAGGTGGAAAAACGCCTGGCCGAATCAGAGGACCTTCGGCGGGAACTCGAGTCCATGAAAAAGGTGAAAAGCCTGACATCACACATGCAGCTTGCACAACCTGAGGAGGAGGTCTGGAAAATGTACTGGAACCAGGTTTACAACAGGATCGAGAGGGGGATCGGGTGGATCCTGCTCTCAGTAGGCGCCATTATCTTGTTGTCTTTCGGGGCGTTTCATTTCGTGCAGGATTTCCTTCTTGATCCGGAACCGCCTCTAATCATAAAAATTGGCGTATCCACGGCGACCCTGGGAGTGATAATCCTTCTTGTCTCCGTTCTCCGCGAGCGGCTATTTATCAGGAAGACTGAAAGATACAAGGAGATCGTACGATGATACTGGCAACCACAGAAAACATACAGGGCAAAAGAATTGTCAAACATATCGGGGTGGTCAAAGGCAACACGATCCGCGCCCGCCACCTGGGACGCGACCTGCTGGCCGTATTGAGAGCCTTAATCGGAGGCGAGATTTCCGAATACACCAAAGCGATTGCCGAGGCAAGAGAGCAGGCAATTGACCGGATGGTCGAGAGCGCGGCCGAGCAGGGGGCAAATGCGATAGTCTGCCTGCGGTTCAGCACCAGTTATATGATGCAGGGCGCAGCGGAAATCCTGGTTTTCGGCACGGCGGTAGTAGCTGAAGAGGAAAAGTAGAAGTTCTGGGCGAACCGTGCAAGCTTGCGCGGTTCGCCCAATTAAAACCCGCCCGTATCCCGACATTCCCGATCATACTTTTAGCCTTAAAAAAAGTACAATCCCCATCATTACTTCACTCCACTTTCCCTTGAACAAGCCTGCCGTTCTCCTTATATTTATTTTCCACCGGTTTTGTTAAAAGAAAATTCATTCCTTTGCACTCTTTTACCTTTCATCCGGCAGGAAGCGAAGGAGTCAGTCTTATGGCCAGCCTAACCTATTACGGACATTCGGCTTTCGGGATCGATACCGGGAGCCACAAGGTGCTGATCGATCCATTCATCTCCGGAAACCCGCAGGCCACACTCAGCGCAGACCAGATCAACTGCGACGCCATTCTTCTGACCCACGGCCACGGCGACCATCTCGGGGACACGGTGGCAATCGCCCGGCGCTGTGGCGCCCTGGTGGTGACCACTTACGAACTCGCCGGTTTCATGGACAGCCAGGACGTGAAAAACCACCCGATGCATATCGGGGGTTTTCACCGTTTCGATTTCGGCGCTGTGAAACTCACCCCTGCTTTCCACGGCGGAGCTGTGGAAGGCGCTGACATTGCCTGCGCTCCCTGCGGCTTCCTTTTCTTCTTTAACAACACCTGCCTGTTCCATCCCGGGGACACGAGCCTCACTGTCGAGTTCGAACTGATCGGGCGGATGAACCGGATCGATATCGCCCTGCTGCCGATCGGGGATAATTTCACCATGGGTCCGGAGGATGCGTTCGAGGCGGTGCGGATGCTCAAGCCGAAGAAGGTTGTGCCGATGCACTACAACACCTGGGAGCTGATCGCCCAGGACCCGCAGAGTTTCAAATCGAGGGTTGAAAGCGAAACTGACGCGAAAGTCCAGGTTGTCGAACCTGGAGCAACAGTGGAGATCTAAACGGGCTGAATCAATCAAAAGGGAATACCGGATAAGATGGCGGAAAAAACGATTTTCGATCTCAGCGTGCCCGGCCGCCAGGGGGTGAGCCTGCCGGCGCTCGATGCGCCGGTGGATAATTTACTTCCTGAATGGGCTCGGCGAAAGGAGGCGCCACAGTTTCCGGAGCTTGGCGAGGTGGACGTGGTGCGGCATTTCGTGAAACTCTCCACGCTCAACTACCACGTGGACAAGGGGCTCTATCCGCTAGGCTCGTGCACGATGAAATATAACCCGAAGGTCAACGAGGTCGTTGCGCGCATACCCGGTTTCGGCGGAATCCACCCCCATGCTCCCTTGAGCGTGGTGCAGGGAGCGCTGCGCCTGATGCACGAACTTGCCGATTATTTGACCGAAATCTCGGGTATGCACCGGGTGAGCCTTCAACCGGCAGCCGGAGCCCAGGGCGAACTGGCCGGTATGC
>JAUVUV010000131.1 GCA_030604975.1 Candidatus Glassiibacteriota bacterium
CACGCGCCCCTGGATCGAGTTCACTAGGGCGATAAAGCCACCCGGCGGTGTTTCGAGTGCTCTGGTCAGCCTTTCCTGTCACCCTGATCAGGGGCGGGTCTGGCTCGGGGAAACTTCATTGATCAAAGGCGAGGGCTGGCTCGCTTATGCGGCGAGTTTCAGCCGCCACCTGGGCCGCAGTCCGGAGGATAAGTATGTCTATACTGCTGTGCGAATCATTGAACCCGAAGCCCTGCCGGTTCCAGGCGAGGATGAGCTGGCTGCTGGCCTGATATTTTTCGAGCGCAAGGGCTTTGTAGGCGCCTGGCCGTATGCCAACCCGCGTGCCGGAGACCGGGTTAAAGTCCTCTACGAAAAAGTGCCGCGGGGAACAGTTGCCCCGTTTGCTTTCGGGGTCAAGGCACTTGAGGATCTCTCCAGGATCGAGGCAAGTGTGTCGATTCCATCGGCAAAAGAAAACATAACCTTGAAAACCAAACCGGTTCTTTACCAGGGGTGTTACGCCGCCACCCGTTATGAGGGAAGCTGGAGCAAGGTGTTCGGTGTGCGCGTCCGCTTTCTCGAAACCACGAAGGAAAAACCCCTTCTCAGGAGTGAAAACCTCTTTTATTGGCTGGATGTGCCGGTGCCCCTGAACACCCCTCCGGGGATCTACGAAGGTGAAATCACCCTGCGTGCCGGTGAGCATAAGCCGCTCAAGGTTCCATTCAGGATAGAGGTAGTCGGAATCGACCTGCCACCTTTGCCGGAAAATCAGGTGGTCGGTTTCTATTATTATCCTCCGGATGACCGCTCTCTGATCGAGACCCATTTCAAAGACATGGCCGCCCACGGCGTGAATGGAATCTCGCTTGCCGGTTCGTTTGTCGAAAAATCACCTTCCGGTACGCTGAGACTCGACTGGGAGCGAGTACTGCGGCTGGACAGGGTCATGGCACTGATGCGAAAATACAGGTTGTTCAGGCCGACCTCCCTGTACGTGGTGGATTTGATTCGCAGGCTCGAACTGCCCCACACGGCCGATGATTGGACCGAAGAGCACAAAGACCTCTTTATCAGGGCGGTCAGGCTGATGGATAACACGGCCAAACAGCGCACCTGGTGCAAGCTGATGTTTTTCCCTGTGGATGAACCGGCGAACGACCCGGAGGATATGAAACTGGCCCACCTGACACTCGGCCTGTTGCACTCGATGAAAGGTATCGTGTCGCTCTGCGATCTCAACACTCCCTCCTCGGTGGAGGAACTTTCGCGCTACCTGGATGCGGTGGTTATCCAGATCAGTTCGGTCTCCCCGAGAACTGTCGGCCTGGCAAAGGAGCGGGGCTTGAATGCTTTTTTTTATCTGCCGGCTTTCGGTTCATCGGATGTGGGCGGTGATGCCGCCTACCACCGGACTATCCCGGGTTGGTTCCTTCCCCGTTCCGGTGCGGATGGAATCTATTATTTCGCCTACCAGAGTGTTGAAAAAGATCCCTACGATGAACTTGACGGTTCACACCGCGACTGGTGCGCAGCTTACCCCGCACCCGCACCTTACAACATCTGGCCCTCGCCTGAGTGGCAGGGTATCCGCCGGGGTATCGAGGATCTCAGGCTGGTCGCACTGGCCCGCCAGCTGATCGAACGCGGCAGGGCCAGCGATGATCATCACCTTAAACAACTGGCAGCCGACGCCGAAAGCAAGCTCAACGGGATTCTCGATTCGATGAAACCCTCAGGGCCGGAGGTTATCTACCAGTTACACCACGAGCTTCAGACCTATATCAGCGAAAAGTGGCGACAGGACTTGCTCGAGGAAGTTTCCTTGCTCCAGAAGGCTCTGCAAGGTTGATAGAGAGGTCAGATTAATCGCGCAAGGAGTGTCTCTGGCAGGAGGACTCACGCCTCGGGGTTATTCTTGCAAGGGAGGGTAGTGGAAGTTTTTAAGTTCATACTCCCCGGGTGCATTCCAGACGATATAGGAAAAATGCGTTAACCAGTTACCGGGGTTAAGGTAACGTCCCTGATCGAACTGCCTGTGCTCGGACTGGTGCGTGTGGGCCAGGATCACCGTGTCCAGGTCCTCGTAAGCAGTCAGCAGACTCCGCGCCACCTCGGTGCAAGCCTCAATGCGAGCTGGCTGGTGATTTATGGTGTACTTTCTGCTCGTCCGGCTGGTGATCCGCGCCAGGGCATATCCCCAGTCAGGATGCAGCAGCCTGAAAAGGAGGATTAGAAGACGGTTGCGCAGGATTTTTTTCAGTATTTTGTACCCGATGTCTCCCTCCCCGAGACCGTCCCCGTGCGCGGCTAAAACCCGTTCTTTCGGGTTCGACTCCCGGTTCAGAATCAGCGAGTCGGGAACGAGTTCCACCCCGAGAGTGCTGTTGAAAAGCTCCCCCAGCCAGAAATCGTGGTTGCCCGCTACGTAATAACAGCTCACCCCAGAGCTGGAAAGCGTTTCGATTCCTGCCAGAACCTTGAGATACCGGGCAGGAAACACTGATTTATATTCAAAGTAGAAATCGAAAAGGTCGCCAAGGATTACCAGTACATCCACTTTCCCGCGTAAAGAATCCAGGAACGCGGCGACCCGCTTTGAATTCAGCCGGCTCTCCTCGCTGTCCTCGATTCCCAGGTGGGCATCACTGAAAAAAATTACCCGCGCATCCCGGGCGATAGTGGTTTCCGCGTAGGAAGGAATTTTTGCTTTAATCTTCCCCATTGCGAATCCGCAGATGAATGTTTCGAAAGGAGTTAATCGCTGGCCCGAACATTTAAAGATAGAAAACGGCTTACTTTGAGGCAATGTTTTTTCTCTTCGGGCAAATATAAAGTTTTATCTTTATCCATTGTTGATAAAAGCCTTCATTAGTTATATTATTTAAGATTAAAATTTCGGGCACGGCTATGGTTTTCGGACCGAAATTAATCTCGATACAAGGTGTAGCAGGTGAGAGCTTTCTCCAGGGCCCTGATTGGTTTTTTTCTTACGACCTGTTTTTTTAGTTCGCCCGGATCTCTCCAGGCGCGGAGTCTGATCACCCTCACGGATAGTGTTGTAGTCCAGGGAGCGATTATCCGTGTTGACATTCTGTCCGATTTTTCCCCGGACACCGTGACCGGTACTTTCATGGAAAAGGCTCTCCCTTTTATCCGTACCGCAGATGGCAATTTCTATTCTCTTGCAGGTGTGGACATGGAATCAAAGCCCGGGGCCTATACTCTAGCGCTGGAACTGCACCGGTCCGGAAAACAGCCTGAGCTGCTAAGGCGGAGAGTTGATATACGCGATGCAGAATTTCCGGTGCAGAGGCTAACCCTGCCGCCGGCAAAAGTATTTCCGGATTCGGCGGCACTGGCCCGGATCAAGCGCGAGAGCGACCTGAGAAACCGCAAATGGTGGCAGTGGGCAGCCGGCGCTTTCTGGAGGGGGAAGTTTATTCCACCCCTGAAAGGCGAGATGGAACGTTTCGGCTACCGAAGAATTATCAACGAGGCGCAGAGAAGCCCGCATACGGGAGTTGATATCAGCGCCCCCGAAGGAAGCCCGGTTGTAGCACCTGCCGCAGGGAAAGTTATTCTGACCGGAGATTTCTTTTTCACCGGAAAAAGTGTCTATCTCGATCACGGGCTTGGAATGATCGGTATGTTTTTCCATTGCAGCAGGATCGATGTCGCCGAAGGCGATTTTGTCGAACAGGGCCAGGTGATCGGCGCCGTGGGCAGCACCGGAAGGGCCACGGGTCCTCACCTTCACTGGGGAGTGCGCTGGCGTAACGATCGGATCAACCCTGTCTCGCTTCTGGAACTCAACTTCGATTGAGCGCTGGAGGGCTCGCTTGGCTTTATGCACTGAGTCGGAAATCGTTGTCCGTTATGCTGAAACAGACCGGATGGGAGTGGTCTATTATGCCAATTACCTTATCTGGATGGAGGTGGGCCGAACCGACTATCTCGCCGAGATCGGCTTTCCCTACAGCAGTCTGGAACGGGACGGGGTACTCTTTCCAGCCTGCAATGCCTCTATCCGGTTTTTCCGCCCGAGCTACTATGAAGACCGCCTGGCCGTACTGACGTCTATCGAAAGCCTGCAGAGCCGAAAGGTTATGTTCGGCTACCGGGTCATGCGGGGCAATGAACTCGTGGTTAGCGGAAAGACCGAGCATATTTGTGTCGATTTCCAGATGAGGGTGAAAAAAATTCCAGCAAAGCTTTTCAAGGCTCTCAAGGCTTCTATAGATGGGACAGGGAAAGTGGGGAGATGAAAAATTGACAGTTTGATCCGGTCCAGAACGCTGATCTTGCAGCTTGGGCCCCCGATAGCGGAGATGGTAAAGGATTTGTTTAAAATTAGTCCGGCGGCTCTGGTCCTGGTTGCAGTGTCCTGCTCCTGGTTGAGTGACGACAAGGCCTTCAAGCCGGCGAAAAAAGTGGCCGAGGGTGCCAGGACAGTCGCTGTCAAGACCGCTAGAGCAGGGGCGCTTGTTTCGAAACTGATCGCCTCGCAGACCTACCGGGGAAGCAGGAAGGCAGTTATCTGGACAGGTACGCGCACCAGGCAGGGAACCACCGCTACTCTTGAAATGTTAAACCTGATCGAGCGTCCGGTGCCCCCGGATATTCTCGAAAGGCTCCCGGATGAACTGCTTTCCTCGCTAACTGCGCTTGATTTCGTCAAGCCACGCATGGAAACCGAAAAGGCTGTCATTTCCAGCCCTGATTTGCGTTGGGAAGGCGAGATTGTCTACATTCTAGACAACAGAGAGTCAATCGAGATAGAGCTCAACGGCCCGGTGGAATTGATAGTGATCACAATGGCCGGATTTTCGCCGGAAAAAAGGCAAAAAAAGCGCCAGAGCGTGGCTTTTTATACCATCTATGTCACTGAGGATGATCTCGAACTCGGTGAGGTGAGTTTCGAGGCGGGAACCTCTCCGTTTTTGAATCTTTATGGATATGACCGGTGGGGGGTATCTCCGCCGGGCGTGTTTGTGATCAAGGCTCTGGAAGGCGTACATCGCTACCGGCTGAGCTACAAACGTAAAGACAGTGAAGACTTTTTGCTCGTCTCCTGCTATCTTCCGCGATACGAACAAGATCAAACTCCGTGAAACCGGACGTGTCGCCGTAGATTGTGTTGTCATGAAAATATTCAAAAATAAATCAGATAAAAATGGGGATAAAATGATAGCCAGTATGACAGGATTCGGAAGGGGCGAGGCTACTTTTGGAGGCGGTACATTCACAGTGGAAATCCGCAGCGTGAACCACCGTTATTCAGATTTTGCGATCAGGCTGCCCAGGACGCTGTCCAATTTTGAGCCCCGGATAAAAAAACTTATCAAGAGCAGGCTTACGCGTGGTTATATTAATTATCAGCTTACCTGGGACATAGAGGAAAAGGAACCGGCCCATTTGACCCTGAACGAGGAGGTAATCCGCCGCTACCTGGATCTTTTCCGGGGGATGAACGAGGAATTCGGTATCGAGGGTAAACCGACCCTGGAAACATTCAGCCACTTGCCGGATGTGTTTAAGCAGGAGTCGCAGGACTGGAACGAGGAGGACCTCTGGGAGGGGGTCGAGAAAGCCACCGGCCAGGCGCTTGATAAGCTGGTCGAGATGCGCTTGTTCGAAGGAAAAGCCCTGGCTGCCGACCTGTTACACCGCCTCGATTTGATGGAAAAGCATATGGATAGTGCGAAGCTGAAATCGCCGGAACGCCTGGTAAAACTGGAGGAAAGCCTGCGCGAAAAGGTTCGTGCCATCATTGACAATGATCTGGATGAGAACCGTCTTTTGACTGAAATCACCTATTACGTGGACAAATGGGATTTCAGCGAGGAAGAGGTGCGATTTCGCTCCCATCTCGATGCCATGTGTTGTACGATCAAAAAAGGAGGGGTGGTGGGTCGAAAGCTTAATTTCCTGGTGCAGGAACTTAACCGGGAGGTTAATACCGTAGCCAGCAAGGCCAATGATGCAGAAATCGCCCAGCTGATGGTTTCTGTCAAGGAAGAAATCGAAAGGGTAAGGGAACAGGTGGAAAACCTGGAGTAATCGCCCCGCTTGCTCATTTCGGGTCCTTTATCGGATGAACTTGAAACCGGGAAGATGGAGAGTTGAAAAAATTCTGGGAGACACAGGGATTTATTGTTGTTATTACCGCACCGAGCGGCACTGGAAAAACCACTGTGATAAGAAAGCTGATCGAGCGCGATAGCCGCCTGCGCTACTCTGTATCCGCCACAACGCGGCCCAGGCGGGAAGCAGAAGTACATGGGAGCGATTACTTTTTCTTCAGCGAACAGGAGTTCGACGAAAAACTCGAAAAGGGACTGTTTGCCGAGTGGGCCGAGGTGCACGGCTATAGATACGGTACCCTGAAAACCCG
>JAUVUV010000008.1 GCA_030604975.1 Candidatus Glassiibacteriota bacterium
GTCTATTTCATCAGTCAATTCTTTTCCATCCCTGATTTTGTGCAAAACCTTGGCGTACTTGGTACGCATTGCTTCGAGAAATTCAACCTCATAGCGATGGAGCTCTTCAACCGGAAGGCTATCCAGGTAGCCTTTGGTACCGGCATAGAGCAGAACGATCTGCTCCTCGACCGGCATCGGTTGGTACTGCGGCTGCTTGAGAATCTCCACCAGGCATTCGCCACGGGTGAGTTGTTCCTGGGTGGCCTTGTCCAGGTCCGAGCCGAACTGGGCGAAAGCTTCCAGTTCGCGGTATTGGGCGAGGTCAAGGCGAAGGCTACCGGAGACCTTTTTCATCGCTTTGTTCTGTGCGTTTCCTCCAACGCGGCTCACCGAGATACCAACGTTGATTGCAGGGCGCACACCGCCAAAAAAGAGGTGCGGTTCGAGATAGATCTGCCCGTCGGTAATCGAGATCACGTTGGTCGGAATATAGGCAGAAACGTCACCGGCCTGGGTCTCGATAATCGGCAGAGCAGTGAGGCTGCCCCCGCCCTCGGTCTCACTGAGCTTGGCAGCGCGTTCCAGCAGCCTGGAGTGCAGATAGAAAACATCACCCGGATAAGCCTCGCGTCCCGGGGGCCGTCGCAGCAGAAGGCTCAACTGGCGGTATGCTGTGGCCTGCTTTGAAAGGTCGTCGTAAACACACAGGGTGTCATGGATCTCGTAGCGGCCCTCTTTATCATACATGTATTCCTCGGCCATGGCGCAGCCGGCATACGTTGCAATGTACTGCAGGGGAGCCGGATCGCTTGCTGTTGCGCTGACCACGATGGTATAGTCTATCGCCCCGTGCTGGCGCAGGCGGTCCACAACCGCAGCGACACTCGAGGCTTTCTGGCCGATAGCCACGTACACGCAGATCACGCCCTGGCCTTTCTGGTTGATAATTGCATCCACGGCGATAGCGGTCTTTCCGGTGCCGCGGTCGCCGATAATCAGCTCGCGCTGCCCGCGGCCGATCGGGATCATCGAGTCCACGGCCTTGAGTCCTGTCTGAAGGGGCTGTTTGACCGGCTGGCGGAACACCACCCCCGGCGCCTTGAACTCGAGCTTGCGAGAGCGGTCGGTTTTGACCGGTCCCTTGCCGTCCAGGGGCTGTCCCAGTGAGTTGACTACCCGGCCGATCAGAGCATCACCCACAGGGACTTCCAGCACCCTGCCTGTGCGCCGTACCTCGTCGCCCTCCCTGATATGAATGTAATCGCCGAGAATCACCGCGCCAATATTGTTTTCCTCCAGGTTCAGGGCCATGCCGTACACATCGTTGCCGAAATCGATCATCTCGCCAGCCATACAGTTGGAAAGGCCGTAGATGCGGGCAATTCCATCGCCGACCTCAAGGATGTTCCCCACTTCCTCAACGTCGAGTTCGCCCTCGTAATTTTTTATCTCGTTGAGGAGAATGGAGCTGATTTCTTCGGATTGTATTTTTTTCATAATCGGCTCCGCTCTTTAGATTTTCGCTTTAAGCATCTTGATAGAAAGCTGTTGGATCTGCCGGCGAAGGCTCCCGTCGAAAACCACGTCACCGATCCGGCAGACCAGCCCGCCAAGCAGGCTTGGATTAACTTTCACTTTCGCCACGACTTTCCTTTCAAGATGCTCTGAAAGCCTGGTGACAAGCGTATTCTGTTCCTTATCAGTCAAATCTACCGCCGACTCGATAAACACCTCGACACGGTTGTAGAACCTGTTCAGTTCCTCGTGATATGAGGTGCAGATACCCGCCAGATGATCCTGCCGGCGCTTTTGGATCAGCACCAGAAGGAACTTTAACAATTCCTCGCTCACCTTGCCGCTTAAGGCGTGTTTGAGCATTTCAACCTTGGTCTCCGCGCTTATCTGGGGAGCCAGGAGGAAGTTCTTGATCGGCTTGTTGCTTTCCACAAGCGCGTTGAAACTTTCCAGCTCATCGCCGATTTCGTCCAATTTGCCTTCGCGCTTGGCAAGCAGGAACAGCGCTTTGGCGTATTCTTTGGAAACAGAAGAGGTTTTCATTGTGCCTTTGTGTCAATCTCCGAGATCGCCTGCTCGATGAACTGCCGGTGATCCCGCTCTTGGAGAGTTTTCTGTATCAAGCGTTCTGCAGCCTTGAGGCTGATCTTGACCACGTGCTCACGGATTTCAGCAGCCGCGGTATCACGCTCACGGCCGATTTCCACCTTGGCTCTTTCAAGCAGATCAGTGGCCTCAGTACGCGCCTTGGCAATAATCTCATCGGTCGACTTTCCGGCCTTGGATTTGCCTTCCTCGATAATCTTGTTGACCTCTTCCCTGGCTTGCGCCAGTTGCCCCTCATAGCGCTCGAGCAATTCCTGAGCTTCCTTTTTGGCCTGCTCAGCGTTATCGAACATTATTTTAAGTGACTGTTCCCGGCGGTCAACCGCATCCAGGATCGGTCCCCAGACAAACTTCCTTAACAGCAGGAGAAGTATTACGAAAGTAACCGCCGTCCAGAATATAAGGCCGGGATTTATCGCAAGAAGATCCATAGCTAAACACCGTCCTAACTTTTAAGCCAGGTACTACTTGATAAACGAAAGCAACAGGCAGATAACGAGTGAAAAAAATGCAATACCTTCGATCAGGGCGGCGGCGATAATCATCGCCGTGCGGATGTCGCCCGAGGCCTCGGGCTGCCGGGCCATGCCTTCGAGAGCACTCTCAGCGAGTCTGCCGATACCGTAACCGGCACCAATTACGGTCAAAGAAGCGCCGATACCGGCCGCGAAATGAGCGATCATTCCTTCCATGAGATTCCTCCTTAAATAGAAAATCGCAATGAATCTTAACTTGAAATGATTTTATTCCGATCCAGGAATCAATGCTCCGGATGTACAGCCATGTTAACAAAGATTATCGAAAGCAAAGTAAATATGAAAGCCTGCAAAAACGCCACGAATAGCTCCAGCATGTAGATACAAAGAGCGAAAGCGATTGCGGGCAGTGCCACGAAATATGTATGAAAGATGAAAATAAGGCCGAGAAAGGAGAGGATCACGATATGCCCTGCGGTCATGTTGGCGAAAAGTCGGATAGTCAGGGCAAAACACTTGATCACAATACCAATCACTTCTATCGGAAAAAGGATTGGGATTATCGGCCAGGGTATTCCGGAGGGAACCAGGTTTTTCCAGTAAGCGAATGGCCCCTGCTCGACCATGCCCATTACGATTATCGTAAAAAGAGTGGTGAAAGCGAACGTGGCGCAAACCGCCACGTTCGCGGTAGGAGTGGCCATGAATGGAACCAGCCCGAGAAGATTGCAGAAGAGGATGAAAAAGAATTGGGTCAGGAAAAGCGGCAGATACTTGCGCCCCATCTTATCGCCCATTATCGGGTAGACCATCTGGTTGCGAACGTAAAGCACGAACGGTTCGAGAAAGTTCAGGTACCGCCCACGGGTGCCTTTTTTGATCTGCTGGCTGACCAGGGCACGGAAAAGGAGAAAAATCAGCGCAGCGGCGATCCAGATCATCAATGTCAGTTTTGTGATTGACAGATCCAGCCATTCCCAGCCGAACGGGTGCCAGTCGATTGTGATCACCGGATGATCGTAAACGTGCTCGATCAGGTGTTCCATTATTGCGCCGGCGTCATTGCCCCCGCCTGCGTGCTCACCGGCCTCGGCGGCCGCATTAGCTGCGCTTGCTGTGGTTGCGGAGAGTAAATTTGTCATCGCAAATTCAGGTTGACTTCTTACGGGTCAATACTGGAAGAAGGTATACATGTTCGACAACTATGAAAATCACATAACTGATCAGGCACGAGCCGACCAGCGCCCCGGCCGGGAGAGCGAACACCCCGATTCCGAGAGCGATTGCCGAGAGTGCCAGCAGGAGCCTGATTATCATTCCCCCGAGAACTAGTTTGATAAACCTCCCGGCACTTGCGGCTTGGCTGTTATATAGGAGAAAAAACCCAGTGAAAGATAAAAACGCACTAATCAAACCGCCACATGAAACTGCAACTCTGACCGACCCGTCAAGCCGTGGAAACAGCCAGGCGGCAACCAGCAAGGCAAATAATAAGGAGGCGGCTGTAATAACAAACCTCTTTGCCAGGAATTTATTTTCAGGCGAATGCTGGGACGTGGTCAGGAGTGCCTTTCTTTTTTTTTCTTTTCTGATTCGCTGAGTCGCGAGAGAGTTTTGATTAGGTTGTAAAAGCCTGCTAAAAACCCCAGGAGTGCGCCGGCCAACAACAGCCACGGTTCGGTTCCCAAGCGGCTGTCTAGATATCTTCCGATAAAGATAAAGGCCAGCAGAAAAAGGGCTAATTCAAGCCCGATAGTGAGGTAAGAGCCGATCTGGCCCAGCGTTGAACGGGGCCTCTCTTTTTTAAATCCGTTTTGATTCACGGAAAAATGAGTATAGCAAAAATAAGCGAAAAAATCAAATATAAATTTCCTGGCCAGTCGCTGCAAAAGGCGATCAATTCGGGATACTCAATCCATTAGCCTTAAACCGTTTCGCATCTGTTGGATGATTTTGTGGGACCTTATCCTTGCAACCTGGGGAATGTCTCTCTTAACTCCTGACAACCACATTTTTGCTGCGAAGGTATTGCTTGGCTTTAGTAATCGAATATTGGCGAAAATGGAATATACTGGCGGCAAGCACGGCATCGGCCTTGCCCAGCACGAGACCTTCATAGAGGTGCTCGAGGTTTCCCACACCGCCTGAGGCAATCACCGGGATCCCGACATTCTCGCTCACCGCTGCAGTAAGTTCGATATCGAAACCCTCCTTGCTCCCGTCGCGGTCCATGCTTGTGAGCAGGATTTCGCCGGCGCCCAGTTCCTGAACGCGCACCGCCCATTCGACCGCATCGAGCCCGGTGGGGTTGCGGCCGCCGTAGGTATAGACCTCCCAGTTGCCGTATGGCCCGCGGGAGGAGTCGAAATCCGCCTTGCGCTTGGCATCTATCGCAAGCACAATACACTGGCTGCCGAACCGTTCTGCGGAGGCTGTAATAAACTCAGGATTTTTTATCGCCGCGGTGTTAACTGAAACCTTGTCCGCTCCGCTTTTGAGCATCAGCCGCACGTCATCAACCGTACGAATTCCCCCGCCGATCGTGAATGGTATGAAAACCTCCTCGCTCACCCTCCGGGCCAGATCAAGCACGGTGTCCCTTCTCTCGTGGCTTGCCGTTATGTCGAGAAACACGAGCTCGTCCGCTTTCTGTTGTTCGTAGTATTTGGCCTGCTCCACCGGGTCGCCTGCATCCACCAGGTTGACAAACTGGACTCCCTTGACAACACGGCCTTTGTCAATGTCGAGACAGGGTATGATGCGCTTGGCTAACATCTTTTTTTGAAAATCTCCCAAAAACTAACAGTTATTGATCGGCTGACAGGCTACCCGCTGCGGTAATCGCCTCTTTCAGAGCAATCCTGCGGTCATAGAGCGCCTTGCCGATAATCATCCCCTCAATACCGAGTCTTTCCAGCGAGGACACAGCACGCACATGCTCCAAAGTTGCGATTCCTCCCGAGGCAATTACAGCCAGGCCAGCCTGGGAGATATTTTTCAGCGCCTCCAGATTGGGGCCGGTGAGCATGCCGTCTGTGGCGATGTCTGTGTAAATTATCCGCACGGCGCCTGCCTCAGCAGCCTCGCGGGCAAGGATGAGCGCATCCCGCTCGGTTATCTCCTCCCATCCGCGAATTGCCACCTTGCCGCCTCTTGCATCCAGGCCCACCACGATACGCTCACCGCCGAATCTTTTTACCGCACGGGGAAGAAGAGAGGGCTCTTTCAGGATTACCGTGCCGAGGATTACACGGTTGATACCCAGCTCCAGACAGCGTTCGATACTCTCAATACTGCGAATGCCGCCCCCGAGCTCCACAGCTACATCCGGGCTTAGCGCTTCGACAATTCTCCTCACGCTTTCGGTGTTTTTCGACCGGCCCTCAAATGCGCCGTCAAGGTCAACCACATGGATCAAATTCGCCCCGTTGCGGGCAAAGGCAACTGCCGGCTCGACAGGATCGTCGAAATAAACAGTCTGCTCGGTCTTTTTACCCTGACGCAACCGTACCGCCCGGCCGCCCATCAGGTCAACTGCAGGGATAATCAGCATTGCGGATGCTCCTTAGATCTCGGCAAAGTTTTTCAAAAGCCGCAGACCGTCCTCCTGGCTTTTTTCAGGATGAAACTGCACGGCGAAAATTTTTCCCTGGTCACGCGAGACTACAGAGGTGAACTCGATACCGTAGCCGGTGATGCCGAGAACGTCCTTGCCATCGGCTGCTTCGGCATAATAGGAGTGCACGAAATAAAACCAGGGTTTATCTGGCATACCTTCGGTCAATGGGGAGGAGCGCCGCCAGCTCACCTGGTTCCAGCCCATGTGCGGGATTTTTCTCCCGGGAGGGAATTTGAGAACCTTGCCCGGAAGAATACCCAGCCCCTGATAGCTGCCCATCTCCTCGCTCTGCTCGAAAAGGAGCTGGAATCCCACGCAGATTCCCAGAAAGGGTTTGCCGGTTGCGATAAACTCTCTGATCGGCTCCTCGAACCCCATCTCGCGGATATGTTCCATGCTCTTGCCGAAAGCGCCATCGCCGGGGAGAACCAGGTGGCTCGCTCCGGCGATGGCGGCAGGGTCAGCGCTGATTTGCGCCTCGAAGCCCAGGTGGTGAAAGGCTTTCTCCACGCTGCGAAGATTGCCCATTTTATAGTCTACTATATTTATCATTCGCAACAGTTCGAATGGACACGTTTCAATTTCAGAGAACCTCCTTGGTCGAGGGGACCCCATCCACACCCGGGACAATTCTCGTGGCTGTGTGAATAGCACGTGCGGCGGCCTTGAACAGGCTTTCCACCTTGTGGTGGGCGTTGATCCCGTAGAAAATCTCCATGTGCATCGTGATCCCGGCTTTGGTGGCCACGGCGCGCCAGAAATCCTCCACCAGTTCGGTGCTCAGATCCCCCACCTTTTCCCGGCCCAGGTCCCCGCGGAAGACAAGAAAGCCCCTGCCGCTCAGGTCCACCACCACTCTGCTCAGAGCCTCATCCAGCGGCGCAAAAGCCTCGCCAAAACGGTTTGTGCCGGCCCTGTCGCCGAGTGCCTTGCCGAGCGCCAGTCCAAGCACGATCCCCACGTCCTCCACTGTGTGGTGCTCGTCGATATGAAGGTCGCCTTTGCAGGTTAGCTCGATATCCATTCGACCATGCTTGGCGAGAGCGGCAAGCATGTGCTCGAAAAAGCCCACACCGATCTCGATCTTGCTCTTTCCCTTGCCGTCAATGTTGAGAACAAGCCGGATATCTGTTTCTTTGGTCTTTCTTTCTACTTCAGCGGTCCTTGGAGAACTCATCTTACACTCCGCCTATAAAAATGGTTTTTTAGTTCCGGGATTATACTCCAATGCGGAGATTTTACCTGTTCGGATTTTTCATCCAGATTGCGAAACTTATGCCATGGCCCTCAGCAGGTGGTTAACATCGTCTGCCAGGAAATCCACTTCCGATTCGGTGTAGAATCCTCTCATCAGCTCTGCGCTGGTGGCGCCTGTCTGCACCATGCAACAGGCAATCGGCGGCCCGCCGGGATTTTGCAGGCGATAATTTTCCACCGCGGTCCAGTCATCGGGAACATCGCCCACGTAGATGCCGGCCCTGAATCCCATTCTCTTGGCCAGGAGCTGAAGGCCGGCAGGATCGGGCTTGCCGGGCAGCGTGCCGTCATCGGTTATCACGAATTCCGGTTTAAGAAACTTGTCCAGGCCGGTTTTACGGAAAAGATAGGTGGCTTCTTCCGGGGTTCTCCCGGAAAGGATGCCGAACGGAATTCCGCTTTCGGCAAGTTTCCGGATCAACGACAGGTCGAGAATAACCTGTTCTTTCTCGATCAGCCCCGGCCCCCTGTAATATTCCGGATCAAACCCGTAAAAGAAACGGCAGAGCTGGGTGCCTGCATAGTGTTCCATGAAAATTTCCTTGATCAGCTTGGGCTTATAATGACTCTCGAACTCGCGAAAGAGGCTTTCACCGAGTTTTTCTTTCACCAGCTTGAGCGTTTCCTCCAGGCCGCCGCCGCACTTTTTGACCTCCGCAGTGAAATCCTCCACCAGGGGAGGGATCTCGCGCAGCCTTTCCATGGTTATGGGGTGAGTTCCGTTGGCGCTTAAAAGTTTCAGCAGCCCGTGAGCCACAGCTCCCTTGGCCAGTTCCCAGTCGTTGTTGAAACGGCCGGCAAGCTTGAAATGCCCGGTTTCTTCAGCCTTTATCAGGCGCTCCTGGCCCGGGATTTCAAGTATCCGGTTGAAATAAAACTGCACTGTGAGACTGATCACCTGACGGAAAGAATCGCTCACCTCCACCAGCACTCCGTCTACATCGAAAATCACCGCATCAGCCTGATCCAGCGTAAACGGAAGACCGCAAGTGAGTGCCATAACTCCTTTGTCGATTTCAATATATGAGGTGCCGGATGTTGTTTTCATCCAAGTACCTCTTTCAGTGCACCAATAAACTCTTCATTTTCCTCCGGCCTGCCCACAGTAATTCGCAAACAGTGTGCGAGATCAGGATAATTGCTGATATTACGGACCAGAATGCCGCGTGCGAGCAGCCTGTCGAATACCTTATCCGGTGCGATACCCTCGAACTCGACCAGAATAAAATTCGCTTCACTCGGGTACGGCTTCAGGCGGGGAATGTCGCTGAGTTCTTTTTGCAGAAATTCCCGCCCTTGCTTTATTGCAGAAACGCGCTCGTCGATCAGAGTTGGATTCTCGAGCATTGTGAGCGCCGCCACCTGGGTGAAAAAGTTCACGTGATGCGGCAGTTGAATCTTGCGAATCTCCCCGGCGATTTCAGGAGCACAGAGGGCAAAACCGAAACGCAGGCCGGCCAGGCCGAATGCCTTGCTGAAAGTGCGCAGCAGCACCAGGTTCGGGCATTTTTCAAGAAGTTCGAACGCGTTGTCCTCGGCGAACTGGGCGTATGCCTCGTCCACTACCACCAGGGCATCCACAGAATTGCAAACTTTTTCGATATCCTCATTGGGAGTGCGGCCCCCCGTAGGGTTGTTCGGCGAACAAAGTACCACCGCAGCCGCATCAAGCGATCCGGCAAGCTCGATTACTTTATCCGCGTCCACCGAGAAATCATCCAGGCGAAGGCTGAAAGGCGCGGGCTTGCCCCCCAGGACCACCACGTTCTGGCGGTAGAGGCTGAAAGAAGGCTCCGGGTAAACTACCGCACGCTCGGCGAGTACCACAGCCAGCAAGGCATGGAAAATCAACTCGTTCGAACCGTTGCCGATCAGGATTCCTTGCCCCGGATAGCCGAAATAATCCCCGATGGAGCTGATCAGTGGCTCTTCGAACTCGTCGTGGTAGCGCTGCCAGAGAAAGCCGCGCATTTTATCGAAAATCTTCTCCTTGACCTCTGCTGGAATGTCGAAAGGGCTTTCGTTCAGGTCGAGCTTGATCCGGTACTTGAAAAAGGGAGACTTGTAGGGCTTTAATTCCCGGATTTCCGGCCTGATTTTGTTACCTGTCAAGAGCTTGTTATCCATCAGTCTGTCTCATTTCTTTTTTCTTATTTCAATCGAGCGCGCGTGGGCCTCCAGGCCCTCTGCCCGGGCGATTACAGTTACCGGCCTGACAGCTTTATCGAATGATTCTCGGTTGAACGAGATAATACTCGAGCGCTTGAGAAAAACGTGTACCCCGAGAGGGGAGAAACACCTGGCTGATCCTCCGGTGGGCAGCACGTGGTTCGGGCCTGCCCAGTAATCGCCTAAAGCCTCCGGGCTGAACGGGCCCAGGAACACGGCCCCGGCATTGCGGATTTTTCCCAACAGGGACCAGGGATCGGCCACGAGCAGCTCGAGATGCTCCGGCGCGAAACGATTTGCCAGATAGGCTGCCTGATCTACAGAATCGGCAAGCAGGATTGCCCCGAAATTCTCGATGGATTTGCCTGCGATCTCTTTTTTCGGCAGAGCCTCAAGTTGCCTGGCTATTTCATCCTGAACCTGCCGGGCCAGTTCGCGGCTGGTTGTAATCAGAAGGCAGCCGGCGCGCTCATCGTGCTCTGCCTGGCTCAGCATGTCCGCGGCAGCCCAGGCGGGGTCGGCTGTATTATCGGCGATTACCAGAATTTCGCTGGGCCCGGCGAGCATGTCTATATTCACCGAGCCGAAAACGAGCTTTTTCGCTGAGGTGACATAGATATTGCCCGGCCCGGCGATAACATCCACAGCCGGAATGCTTTCTGTGCCATAGGCGGCAGCGGCGATTGCCTGGGCCCCGCCGATCCGGTAGATTTCATCCACATCCGCAAGATGCGCGGCGAAAAGCACGGCAGGATTCATCCCGCCATCTCTGTCTGGAGGCGAAAGCAGAACCACCCTTTTCACTCCGGCAGTGCGCGCAGCAGCCACACCCATCAGCACGCTGCTCGGGTATGCAGCCTTGCCTCCCGGGGCGTAAATGGCTGCCGAGTCGACCGGCATGATCCGCTGTCCCAGGATTTCGCCATCTGCACCGGTTACAAACCACGAGTTTGCCAACTGCTTGCGGTGGTAATCGCAGATCCGCCCGTATGCTGCCTTTAAAGCCTCTTTGAGCTCAGGCTCGAGCAGACTTTCCGCCTGTTCGATTTCCTCTTTGGCCACCCGCAAGCGGTCAGGGCTGATTTCGACCCTGTCGAAACGGCGGGTGTACTCCACCAGCGCCTTATCACCCTCACGGCGCACCCGGCCGATGATCTCGGCTACAGTCGGAAGTACCTCGTCGAGATCTTCCGCCTTGCGTGCAGCGAGCTCATCGAGAAAGCCCTCCGCGTCTTTTTCGATAATCCTGATCTTCTCATTCATGTTATTGGGCCTGCCTTTAGGGGATCACCTTGTTCAGGGGGTATTCGATAATATCGCACCCGCCCCTCTTTTTCAGTTCCGGTATGATCTTGCGCACGATGTTTTCATCAATAATGGTTTCCACAGCAACCCAGTCCGGGTCGTTAAGGTCGTTGATAGTCGGGTTTTTCATCGCCGGCAGTACGGCGATAATATCTTCGATCCGCTCCCGCGGAACGTTGAGCTTGATCCCCACCTTGCCTTCAGCGGCGATTGCCCCTTTGAGCATGAGCGCGATATTCTCGATCTTTTCGCGCTTGGCGCTGTCGGCCCAGCTCTGCTTGTTGGCAATCAGCCTGGTGGTTGATTCGAGCACTGTCTCCACGATCCGAAGGTTGTTGGCACGAAGGCTGCTGCCGGTTTCGGTCACCTCGATAATCGCATCGGCCAGCTCGGGAACCTTGGCCTCGGTGGCGCCCCAGGAAAACTCGACCTCGGCATTAACCCCGTTGGACTTCAGATACTTGCGTGCGATATTTACCACCTCCGTGGCGATCCGTTTGCCCTCGAGATCTTTCACGGTCTTGATATCCGAATCGATGAGTACGGCGAGTACCCAGCGCACCGGCCGCATGCTCCTTTTTGCATAGACCAGGTCCGCCACCTCGACCACATCAGCCTCGTTCTCGATAATCCAGTCGTGGCCTGTCAGCCCGGCGTCGAAAACCCCGTCCTGGACGTAGCGGGCCATTTCCTGAGCCCGAATCAGCATCGCCTCGAGTTCGGGGTCATCGATCGAGGGAAAGTAGCTGCGCTCCGAGACACCGAAATTGTAACCTGCTTTACGAAACAGTTCGAGGGTGGCCTCCTGAAGGCTCCCCTTTGGAAGTCCGATTTTAATAATCATCACCTTGCCTCTTGGTTGCATTTCTATGTTTACTAATTGAACGGTAGTTATCAAGAAAAAAAGGCTATACGCAGTTTCGGACTGCCTCTACAAAGGCAGCCATCTTTGCCTGGTCCTTGATCCCGGGAGATTTTTCAATGCCGCTGGAGACATCAACTCCCGCAGGCATTGCCGTTCTTATTGCCTGGGCCACGTTATTCGGATCGAGCCCTCCGGCGAGGATGATTCTCCCGTATCTGCCGGCCTCTTTCGCCCACTCCCAGTTGAATCTCTGTCCGGTGCCGCCCGGAACTCCCCTGACATAACTGTCGAGCAGAAAATCCCGGCCGCTTCCGTAGCGGGTGAGCAGCTCGAGATCCTCACGGCTTTTCAGGCGGAAGCCCTTGATCCAGCGCAAGCCCAGTGAGCTGCAGTACTCGGGCGATTCAGAACCGCAGAGCTGAACCCTGTCGAGATGCGCCTCGCTGGCAATCCGGCGAACCTCATCCTGTTCCAGATCAAAAAACACGCCCACAGTGGTCACGAATCCCGGCAGCTTATCTATTATTGCGGCCGCTGCGGCTGGTTCGATATAGCGCGGGCTCGGACGGTGAAACACGAAACCCACCGCGTCGGCCCCGAGTTTGGTTGCTTTCAGGGCATCCTCAGCCCGGGTGATCCCGCAAACCTTTATCCTGATTTTCACCAGACCCCCGTCATCAGGATTCTCGCTGCCTGGGCGACATCGCTCTGGCGCATGAGATGCTCGCCTACCAGCACCGCATCATAACCCAGCGACCCCAGGCGCTTGATATCATCATGGGTCGAGATACCGCTTTCGGATACCTTTATCGAGGAATCCGGGAAAAGCTTGGCGAGCCTCTGAGAAACATCGAGAGAAATCTCGAACGTGCCCAGGTCGCGGTTATTGACTCCGATGATCCTTGCTTTACAGCCTGCCGCGCGCTCCAGTTCAGCCTCATCGTGCACCTCCACCAGCGCATCCAGTGCCAGTTCGTCCGCAAGAGCGATAAAATCGCGCAGCCGGGCGTTATCCAGCACAGAGGCTATCAGAAGCACGCAGTCAGCACCCAGCAGCCTGCTTTCGTAAATCTGGTAGACAGAAACCATGAAATCCTTGCGCAGCACAGGTAATCCGGAACTACGCTTTGCCTGCGCGAGGTGTTCCGGTTCTCCCTGGAAATACTTTCTCTCTGTCAATACGCTCAAGGCGCAGGCTCCACCCTCAGCGTAAGCCGAGGCCAGGGAGGCGGGGGCGAAGTCTTTCCTGATCAGCCCTTTCGAGGGACTCGCCTTTTTGATCTCGCCGATCAGGGCCAGGCCGTCGCGTGAGACCAGCGCCCGGCCGAAATCGTCTCTGTCTGGATTAGGCTGATCCTCAATCCGCTTTTTCAGCTCGGTCAGAGGCAGTATCTGCTGGGCCCGGGCTATCTCTTCCAGTTTGTTCTCGATTATCCGGTCAAGTATATTCATCGCCGTCTTACTCCGGGCTGTGGCTCAGTTCGATCAGGGCTTCGAGCTTTTGGCGTGCTTTGCCGCTGTCAATCGAGTCCACGGCGAGTTCCACCCCCCGGGCGATCGATAACTCTCCCCTGAAAGCGCTTATCGCGGCGCCTGCATTCAGCAATACGGCTTCCCGGTAAGGGCCGGGCCTGCTGTTGAGCACCTCTTTCAGAATCCGGCTGTTGGTTGCTGCATCCCCACCACGAATTGCGTCCACAGGCCTTGGTTCGAACCCGAAATCCTCTGGATTCACGATGTAATTTTTAACCTGGCCTTTTTGAAGCTCTGAGACTTTGGTCGGGCCGCTGATCGAAATTTCATCGAGATTGCCATGGCCATGAACCACGTAAGCCTTCTTGCTGCCGAGCTTGCCGAGCACACCCGCCAGTTTCCCGGTGAGTTCCTCGTTGTAGACTCCGAGGAGTTGGTATTTCGCGCCTGCCGGGTTGGTCAGCGGCCCCAGGATATTGAATACCGTCCGGATACCGATCTCACGCCGCGGCCCGATAGCGTGTTTCATTGCGGGGTGGAAAAGGGGCGCGAAGATGAAACAGATACCCGCCTCGTTCAGGCAGCGAAGAGCACTCTGCGGGCCAGCCTCGATATTCACCCCGAGTTCTTTCAGCAGATCTGCGCTGCCGCAGAGGCTTGAGACCGAACGGTTGCCGTGCTTGGCCACCGGCACGCCGGCCCCTGCGGCCACGAGTGCCGCTGCTGTGGAAATATTGAAACTGCCTGAATCATCCCCGCCCGTGCCGCAGGTATCGAGAACCTCGCCAGGTGTTGCATACTCCACGGGAGTGACTTTGCTGCGCATCACGCGCACAAACGCGGTTATCTCTTCGACAGTTTCGCCTTTCAAGCGCAGCGCGGTCAAAAAGGCGCCTATCTGGGCCTGCGTTGCCTCGCCCTGCATGATCTGAGTCATGGTTCCCTCAGCGACTTCTTCGCTCAGGGAGCGGCTTTCCACAAGGGTGCGGATTGCATCGACTATCATGATCGTAATCTCCTGCGATCTATTAGAATGGCTCTGTTGTCTTCAAGCTTATGAAGCAAAGCTCCGGCTGATTATCCGCACTGCCTCGTTAACATCCCGCGCGGTAGTGATCGAATCCCTGGCCCGGCCAATACTGACTCCCGGGGCAGCCTTTTCATCGCGGATAATCTCAGGCAGAGCCTCCCAGAATTTTCCGAGCAATACCAGCGGCCTGCACGGCACGATTCTCTTGTTGATATATTCCCAGGCAAGGGCGATCTCGGCTAAGGTTCCGGTGCTACCCTTGCCGGCCACGTAGCCGTCGCCGAGCTTGAGCAGAGTTTCCAGGCGTTCAAGCAGGCTTTGAGTTACTATATTCTCGTCAAGATACCGGTTCGGCTGGCGGGAGAAAAGCGAACAGGTAACTCCCACTGTGAATCCTCCGGCATTGTGTGCGCCGCAGTTTGCCGCTTCCATTGCCGCTCCGTATCCGCCGGTAGCCACCACCCAGCCGTTCTTTGCCAGCGCATAGCCGAGTTCCTCCGCCTCTGCCACGCTCTGCTTATCCGCAGGATCGGAGGTACCGAAAACACAGACCCAGCGCGCGCCCGGAGGCCCTAGCCTGCTTTTTAATCCGTCAAAATCCATCAACAGGAATATTCTCTTTCAGCTCTAGAAGCAACATAGTTGTTTCTAGTGTAGTGTCCCGGAACTAAATCCCCCTCAGTCCCCCTTTTAAAAAGGGGGAGGGTTTTGTTTACAATCCACAGCCATTTCAAATCCGCCAATGACAATACATTAATGCCCCCCTTTGGCAAAGGGGGGTCAGGGGGGATTTAAGAAATATTCTTTTTATTGTTTATCTATTTATGGGACACGCCTCTAGTATCCTGTCCCGGAAATAAGGTTACATATTCCGTAGGGGCGCACCCGTGTGTGCGCCCGCGGGCAGACACA
>JAUVUV010000428.1 GCA_030604975.1 Candidatus Glassiibacteriota bacterium
ACAAAGGGGATCAGTATGTAGTCCCCCTTAAAAAAGGGGGAGACAGGGGGTTGTCTCTATCTGTTAGCCCTCGGGGAGTGGATAAGATCGATCCAATTCATCGTTTTGATACTCCGCGGCTTGCCGCGGGGTAGTTCATTTTAGCCCGCATTCCGGATCACCAGTCCGGCTCCACTCCTTCGCAGGCATCCCTGAGGCTTTTGATAGTAGCGCCGTAATCAGAGCTTCTGAAAATAAAGGTACCTGCTACCAGAGTATTAACTCCTGCCGCCGCCACAAGCGGTGCAGTCTCCAGGTTGATCCCGCCGTCGATCTGGATCATCGGTTCCAGACTGTTTTCCATGCAGTAGCGCTTGAAGGTGCGGACCTTATCCAGCACCTCTTTGATAAATTCCTGGCCGCCGTAACCCGGATAAACACTCATGAAAAGCACCAGTTCGACCAGGTGCGCGACCTCGAGCACCCCATCCACAGGAGTGTCCGGGTTGATCGTCACCCCGGCCTCTACCCCCTGTGCGTGCAGGTGCTCGATCAAAGCCTCGGGATCCCCTGCGACCTCGAGGTGGAAATTCACCAGGTCCGCTCCTGCCTGGATATATTTATCCACATGTTTTTCCGGCTCCACGATCATCAGGTGCGCATCGAACGGCAGATCACACATCTCGACATAGCGCTCGATGGTGTGGATGTCGAAAGTCACCGGAATGACAAATTTTCCGTCCATGATATCGAGATGGATCCCGTCAGCTCCGCCTTCAACCACACGGTCCAACTCGCGCTGCATGTTGTCGTGGTCTGCGTTCAGGATCGAGGGATGAATTCGTAGGGGCATTGTACCTCATCTCTGGCTTGCAAGTTTCTTTTTAAACCTTTTCGGCAACGGTAAAATTGCTTTTATTCACCATCCATTCCCGACTAGCATAACGTTCTCTCTCCAGTTTTTTCGACAAATCAATTTCGTTTTCGCTCGGCTCAGAGTTTATCATCTCGCAATCGAAATATTCCGCAAACCCCCGCTGGAAAGCCTCGGCCACTTCATCGAAACCGACCGGCCGGCCGAGGAGATCCTCAAGGCCTACCACCTGGGAACCGAGACGTGCTGCCAGATTGTTGCGTTCTTCCTCTCTGCGGGTGCCAGGCATCAGTTCGGCCAGGCGTGCCTGCTCATTTTTAAGAAGGAGCGAGCCTTGCTGCAGAAACGCCCTGCCGTCACCCAGGCGTTTCTGCGCACTGCCTGCCAGTTTTTTCCCACCGACCGTTATCTCATAGCGCGAGGGGCTGGTAAAACAGGGACTTGTAAGGTCAGAACAATGCCTGCCAGTTTTCCGGGCGTTTCGCCCGCTGGTGGTCTCGATTGTGAGAAGGGCCAGTGAGCGCCGGATCGCTCCGCCGATCAGGCGGCAGGTCTCTGCAATTGTAGCACCGAGTTGGCTGGAAGTTCCAGGTCCCGCCACGCTGTAGGTCAGTTCCGCGCCGTGATAAACACTCCGGCCGCCGGTGGGGCGGCGCACTGCCTGCACACCGAGCCTCCTGCAGCGTTCCAGGTCCAGTTCCCGCTCGCAGGATTGATTGTACCCCAGCGAGACGGAAGGGCTGCTCCAGGAGTAGACCCGCAGCACTGGCGGTGAATCGCCTGAGGCCACAGAATGAAGGAGCGCCTCATCGAGCGCCATGTTTGCCGGCGCATCAAGCGGGGCGCTTTTTATATATCGCCAATCAGTCAAGGCAGTTACTGATTAATTTTGGTTAAGAATTGATCCGGATAGCTGCGGTTTAGGTCCTCTGCAACTAATTTCCGCTCTTGCTGGCCCCTGCCGGTTCCGGGAGATCAATTCGGCAGCAGACATTCAGCTCGCGGGCCGCCTTGCCCTCGTTGAGCCGGCCTACCGGGGTAGTGACCGGCGCTCCGGTAACCAGTTCCGGCTTTTCATCGGCTTCACGGGCGATGGCAAGCAGTGCATCACAAAAAGCATCCAGAGTTTCCTTGCTCTCTGTCTCTGTCGGCTCGATCATCAGCGCCTCGTGCACGATAAGCGGGAAATAGATTGTCGGCGCGTGGAAGCCGTAATCAAGCAGGCGTTTGGCGATATCCAGAGTTCTCACCCCCAGCTCTTTCTGGCGGTCGCCGCTGAAAACGCATTCATGAAGGCATAGGCCGGGATAGGGCAGCTCGAAAGTTTTTTCAAGGCGTTTTTTCACGTAATTGGCGTTGAGCACAGCCATTTCGCTCACTTTTTTCAACCCTTGCGCCCCGTGCATGCGAATATAGAAATAGGCGCGCACCATCATGCCGAAATTGCCCAGAAAGGCGTGAAGTTTGCCTATGGAATGCGGCCTGTCATAATCCAGGTAATACCGGCCGTTTTTGTCTTTCTCCACCAGCGGCACAGGGAGGAACGGTTCGAGCTTTCTGGTTACCCCCACTGGTCCGGAACCCGGGCCGCCTCCTCCGTGGGGCGTGCTGAATGTCTTGTGAAGGTTGAAATGCATCACATCCACGCCGAACCCGCCGGGCTTGGCCCTGCCGAGAAGAGCATTGAGGTTCGCGCCGTCCATGTAAACAAGAGCGCCTTTAGCGTGAAGTATCTCCGCGGCGCGAGCCAGGTTTTCCTCGAAAAGGCCCAGGGTGTTCGGGGTGGTGATCATTATTGCCGCCACGTTCTCGTCCAGCACGCTGGCCAGCACCTCGGTATCGAGCAGGCCATCCGGACCGGAGGCAAGCACCACCGGCTCATAGCCTGCAATCGTCAGGCTGGCAGGGTTGGTGCCGTGGGCGCTGTCCGGGATAATCACCTTTGAGCGGGGGTGGCCCTGGCTTTCATGATAAGCGCGCACCATCAGCATACCGGCCAGTTCGCCCTGGGCTCCGGCTGCCGGTTGAAGGCTCACCCGGTGCATACCCGAGATTTCGGTCAAATAATCGGCAAGTTCGTGCATCAGGCGCAGCGCTCCCTGCACCACGCTCAA
>JAUVUV010000064.1 GCA_030604975.1 Candidatus Glassiibacteriota bacterium
TACATGCAGAATAAATTCAGTCCGTATGAAGTGTTTAAACAGCAGATGAAGCAGATCACAAGGGAATTGATGGAACTCGGCTATACTTTGGAAGAAATTTCCAGGGGAATAAACGCTTACCTTCTTCAGCTTGAACCGCAAGGCTCGGATGTGCGCTATCGGGAAAAGTACTTTCAGCGGGTGAAGTCCTTCCGTATCCTCGACCGGAGCGAAAGCCGTTATATCGGCAGGGACGCCTACGGCTACCTGTGCCTGATGCGTGGCCTGAGCCTGATCAACGAGGAAGAAACCGAGGAACTTATCGATTATATTACTGATCATAAAATCGAGGTGGAAAACGGCGAGCAGCTGCAGTCGGTGATGATGGCCCTGGTGCTGGACGATGACGAGGAAGAGGATGTTTTTCTCACCGAAGACAGGGACCAGAAAGGTAAACCTCTGCTCCGGCGCAATTTTCGCAATAGGCGTTTACATTGATTAGTCCGGGCAGCCATTCGCTCCGGGGCAAATTGGAGCGGGCTGGAAGGCGCAATTACTTAATTCCGGTTGCCTGATAAAGTCCCAATCCTGCCGGCTATCCGCCTGGGCTGTCGGCAGTTTTTGTTGCACATCGCTATAATTCGTGCATCTTTATTGAGAGATTTCGGCACGATAGGCAGTGGCGGATAAATCGATTTGGCGGTTTGGAAATATTTACCGGATCAGTAAGGAGTATTTATGGGCAAAAAGCTGGTTATTGTAGAATCTCCGGCAAAGGCTAAAACCCTGAGCAGGTATCTCGGCAAGGATTACGAGGTCAAGGCCTCAATGGGCCATGTTATCGATCTGCCCCAGAAAGAATTGGGAGTTGACCTGCAAAAAGATTTCAAGCCGAAATATGAGGTTATCCGGGGCAAGAAAAAAATTGTCAATGACCTTAAACGGGCAGCCAGGGATGCCGCCGATGTGTACCTCGCCCCGGACCCGGACCGTGAGGGTGAAGCGATCGCCTGGCATCTGGCTCACCTTCTCGGCAAAGACGATAACCAGATTCACCGTGTTTCGTTCAACGAGATCACCAGGAACGCCGTTCTGGAGGCGATGGCCCATCCAGAGCATCTCAACAAGAGCCTTTTCGAAGCTCAGCAGGCCAGGCGGATACTCGACAGGCTCGTGGGCTACAAGATCAGTCCCCTGCTCTGGAAAGTTGTCCGGAGCGGTCTGTCTGCAGGCAGGGTCCAGTCAGTGGCTGTGCGGATGGTCTGCGAAAGGGAAAATGAGATCCGGGCATACAGGAAAAAAGAATACTGGAGTATCGTGACCGAGCTGCTCACCCCCAGGTCGGAGAAAGTGAGCGCGAAGCTGTGGAGTGTCGGCGGCGACAGGCTGGTCACCCGACCGGATACCGAGGCCGAGCGCAAGGACCGCTTCTGGATAAAAGATGAAAAAACAGCCGAACAGATAGCCGCTGAACTGCGCAATGTGCCCCGGTTCCAGGTTACCGAGGTCGAGCGCAAAGAGAAAAAACGCAATGCCCCGCCGCCGTTTATCACCAGCACCATGCAGCGTGAGGCGGCGGTAAGATTCGGCTGGCCGGCCAGAAAAACGATGCGGGTGGCCCAGACTCTTTACGAAGGCGTGGAAATAGGGGCAGAGGGCGCGGTGGGCCTGATAACCTACATGCGAACCGATTCCACCCGCCTGGCCGAGTCTGCTCTGGCTGAGGTGCGAAAGCTTATCTCAGCCGAATATGGCGCAGAATACCTCCCCAAATCTCCAAAAAGGTTCGCCAGATCCAAGGGCAAGGTGCAGGACGCCCATGAGGCCGTCCGGCCGACCTCGGCTTTTCGCAATCCCGGCCAGATGGAGCCTTTTCTGGACAAAGACCAGGCTAATCTGTACCGGCTCATCTGGTCACGTTTCCTGGCCTGCCAGATGACATCTGCAATTTACGACCAGACAACAGTCGATATCCAGGCCGGCATCCGGTTCGTCCTTCGCGCCATAGGCAGTGTTATGCGTTTCCCGGGTTTTACAGCCGTCTATATCGACCGCCTCGATCCCAACACTGTTCAGGGCGAGGCGAATAATGGTGAAAGCACTCTTCTTCCGGAAATGAACACAGGCGAGCTGCTGGACCTGGAGAAAGTGACACCCCGCCAGCATTTTACCCAGCCCCCTCCGCGATTCACGGAAAGCTCGCTTATCCGGGAACTCGAGGCCAACGGAATCGGTCGGCCGTCGACTTATGCGGCTATCATGAGTACAGTTCTGGACAAAGAGTATGTCGAACGGGTCAAGGGAGTGCTGAAACCCACTGACCTGGGTTTTGCCGTGAACGGCCTGCTGGTGGAAAGATTCCCGAACATTCTCAACGTGAAATTTACCGCCCAAATGGAAAGCATGCTGGACGAGGTCGAGGAAGGGCACATGGATTGGCTGAAAGTGCTTAAGAATTTCTACGGAGATTTCTCCCAGGCTCTCGAGGCTGCACAAAGAGACCGCAAAAAGCTGGTTGTGAAAACTGATGTCGACTGCGATATTTGCGGCTCAAAGATGGTGATCCGCTGGAGCCGTCACGGAGCGTTCCTTGGCTGTTCGAATTTTCCGCAATGTAAGAATATCAAGCAGTTCGAGCGTGACGACGGGGGCAATATCCGGATAGTCGAGGAAAAAGTAAGCGATGTGGTATGCGATAAGTGCGGCAGCCAGATGGTTAATAAAAACGGGCGTTACGGGCCTTTTCTTGCCTGCTCCAACTACCCCAGGTGCAACAATATCAAACCTCTCTCCACCGGTGTCCCCTGTCCGCGTGAAGGCTGCCACGGCGAATTGGTGAAAAAAAAGACCCGGCGGGGAAAAGTGTTTTACAGTTGCACCAATTACCCGAAATGCGACTTCGCCACGTGGGACAGGCCGCTTAATATCTCCTGCCCGAATTGCGGGACGATGCCACTGTATGAAAAAACTTACCGCAACGGAAGAGACAAGGTTAAACACTGCGCCTCCTGCAAAATGAAATTCAGCGACGAAGACCTGATGACAGCCTCAGCCGCTGAAAGCTCAGATGACTCGGCCAAGAGCACCTGATTGAGCAATTGAAATTTCTTCACTCACCTTAACAAATTTAAAAAAGCCAGTTGATGTATTCGCCTCTTCCAGGTAATTCTCGCTATCAGTCGATGTTCCGTCGCATGTTGTTTTTACCCTGACTCAATAGTGCCCGGTAAAAATGGTTTATGAATTAAGAATTGTTCTTAATTCAGGCAGTTGCAGAAAGGTAATGCAACAGGGATTGATGAAAGGAATATGTTTATATTCTTTGAGGTGCTCGGTTTCTCTGTTGCGGCCCGAAAAAACTTTTGGTTACTTTTGGTTACAAAAGTAACATGAAAATATAATCTTTTTCTTTCTGCCTATTAGTTAACCCGACATTACTGACCCTGACTATCTTTTGAATCCTAATTTTCTCCGTCAGGGTTTTACAATCTCCCTTTTAAGTTAGAAAATATATGGATACCTTTAAAAAAAATTGTTATAATAAATTTTAACTCCCGAATAAAGCCTTTTAAAGGATGGCTGTGTCCGACAAGCAAGGTTCCGGCATAAAAAATGCAGTTCTCTGGAAACAGAGCAATTTCAGGAGAAAGCCGGGGGAATGCAAACGAAAATCAAGGAATTTCTCAAGCATCTGAGCCTGAGACGAAATTACTCTCAGCATACTGTTGCCGCTTACGGCAGGGACCTGGCCGAGTTCTGCGCCTTTCTCGCGGACTACCGGGGTGAGGAGCATTTAGATATCAGGTGTCTTGACCGGCTTGAGGTGCGAAGCTACCTGGCCTGGCTTGCCAGGAAAAACCGGGCCAAAACCACGATCAACCGCAAGCTGGCGGCAGTCAAGGGGTTCACTGCATATCTTCTCCGTACTGGTGAACTCGAGGCGGACCCGGCAGGCTCTGTGGTGTCGCTCAAAACCGAGCACCGCCACCCGGAGTATTTTACCAGGGAACAGGCTGGAAAGCTTCTGGACGCAGTGGATGGGAGCACCTGCCGTGAATTGTGCATGAAAGCAGTACTCGAGCTTTTTTACAGCTCCGGTCTCCGTCTGAGCGAACTTACCGGCCTGGATCTGGCTGATTACGACCCCGCTCGCCGTCAGGTACTGGTGCTGGGCAAGGGGTCGAAAGAACGGATCGTCCCGGTCGGAAGGGTGGCTGCCGAAGCGATTTCCAGGTATCTGGATAAAAGGGAAAGGAAATTTGGCGCATATTGCTCAGGCGATCCTCTATTTGTAGGCTCAAAGGGTAAAAGAATCCTCCAGCGACAGGTACAGCGTTTCGTGCTGGAGGCCTGCCGCCGGGCCGGGGATTCGCGCATGATGGGGCCTCACGCCTTGCGCCACAGCTTTGCAACCCACATGCTCGAAGCCGGGGCCGACCTTTTGTCAATTGCAGAAATGCTGGGGCATGCTAGCCTTTCTACCACCCAGAAATACACTCACCTCACCGTTGATCGGCTGAAAAAAGTCTACCGGCAGGCCCATCCCAGAAGCGGTTCATAATTGACTGCTTGCGGTGAGAGATAACAATCAATTAATATTAAGTGGTTGGCTCTGGAAATTTGCAGGGAAGCTTGCTGAATCGCCCTTGAATCAGATTTTCAGCCCTTTAATACGCTGCATAGCGCGTGAGGACATTCTGGTCAAATGAGTAAATCAAACTTTGTCTATCATAGTACAACGATCCTCTCAGTTCGCAAAGCCGGCCGTATGGCCCTGGGGGGTGACGGCCAGGTTACGTTCGGTGATACAGTGCTCAAGGCTGGCGCAAAAAAAGTGCGCCCCCTTCAGGAGGGCAAGGTGCTCGCAGGTTTTGCCGGTTCGGTGGCCGACGCCTTGACCCTGTTCGAGAAGTTCGAGGCCAAGATCAAGGACCACCCCGCCAACCTTCCCCGAGCCGCAGTGGAGCTGGCCAAGGAATGGCGCACTGACAAATACCTTCGGCGCCTGGAGGCCCAGCTTGCCGTGGCCGACAGCAGCCACAGTTTTATTATCAGTGGAAACGGGGATGTAATCGAGCCGGATGACGGGATAGTGGCGATCGGCTCAGGCGGTCCGCTGGCCCTTGCCGCTGCTCGCGCGCTGCTGGCATATACGGAGCTCGGTGCGAAAGAGGTCGTGGAAAAAGCGCTCGAAATCACGGCTGATATCTGTATCTACACTAACCGGGAAATCACAGTACTGGAACTTTAATGTTCAGGGGTTAATGCACAAATGCACGGAAATGAAAAAAAGACTGAGATAAAAATTGCGCCTCCGGCAAAAGTTAAAGATGAGGAAGTGGAATACACGATCGATCTGTCCAAGGAGCCCTCGCCGCGTGAGATAGTGAAGGAGCTGGATCGTTATATTGTCGGCCAGAAAAAGGCCAAGAAAAGTGTGGCGATCAGTCTTCGCAACCGCTGGCGCCGCCAGAATGTGCCCGAGGAAATCCGGGAGGAGATCATGCCGAACAACACGATCATGATCGGTCCGACCGGCGTGGGCAAGACCGAGATCGCCAGACGGCTGGCCCGCCTGGCCGGTGCACCTTTTATCAAGGTGGAGGCGAGCAAGTTTACCGAGATCGGCTATGTGGGTCGCGATGTGGAATCGATCATTCGCGAATTGGTGGAACTGAGCGTGGCAATGGTAAGAGAGGAACGGGAAACGGAGGTTGAAGAAAAAGCGGCCGAGGCTGTCGAGGAACGCATCCTGGATCTTTTACTTCCCCCACTGCCTGATAAAAAGAAGGCGGCTGGGGCAGCCGACAGTGATTCCTGGAAGGACACCCAGATCTATGAGGCCAGGCTAGAAACTTTGGGAGAAATACCGGAGGAAAAAACCCAGATCGAAGAGCGGGAAATCGATGAGGCCATATCCCGCCGCGAGCGAATCCGGGACAAGCTTCGCGAACAGTTACATTCAGGCAAGCTTGATAACCGGAAAGTGGAGATCGAGTTTTCCGGACGAGGCATGCCGTTTGTCGAGTTTTTCAGCGCACCGGGTCTGGAGGAAATGGATGTGAATATCACTGAGATGCTCGAGGAAATGCTGCCCAAGAAAAAGAAAAAGCGTGAGGTCACAGTAACTGAGGCACGCCGCATCCTGACCCAGGAGGAGATGCAGAAATTGATCGACCTGGAGGATGTGGTTAACGAGGCTATCGACCGGGTGGAAGGCTCCGGAATCGTTTTCCTCGATGAAATCGATAAGATCGCCGGGCCACCCTCCAAAACCGGCCCGGATATCTCCCGTGAAGGCGTCCAGCGGGACCTGCTGCCGATCGTGGAGGGCTCTAATGTGCCCACCAAATATGGGCTGGTACGCACAGATCATGTCCTTTTTATCGCCGCAGGCGCTTTCCACTCCACCAAGCCCAGCGACTTGATACCGGAACTTCAGGGCAGGTTCCCGATCCGCGTCGAACTCGATCCGCTCAATGAGGATGATTTTTTCCGCATCCTCACTGAACCGCGCAACGCCCTGATCATACAGTACACCGAGATTGTACGAACCGAGGGCGCAGAGATCGCTTTCGAAGAGGAGGCGGTCAGGGAGATCGCGCGGATGGCATTCCTGCTCAACCAGAAGCTGGAGAATATCGGTGCCAGGCGCCTTCATACAGTAATGTTCGCCCTGATGGAAGATTTGCTTTTCGAACTGCCCGAAATCGAAGAGAGAAAGTTCAATGTAACTAAGGCTGCCGTGTGTGAGAAGCTTGAGAAATTGGTAGAGGATGAGGACCTGCGAAAGTATATTCTCTAAACAGACGGGCATCTCTTATTTCCGATTCTCGATAATTCCCGTTACGCTCACAGGTAAGAAAAAATGAAAAGAGATTTCATATCCATCGATAATTTTACGCCCGAGGAACTGGATCAGACAGTTAAACTTGCCGCGCAGCTCAAGAAAGTGCGCAAGACCCCGCTCGAGCTGCGGCCGCTGGTTGGCCGGTCGATGGCAATGATTTTCGAAAAGCCCAGCCTGCGCACCCGGGTAACTTTCGAACTGGCGATGGTGGAACTGGGAGGCCACGCCCTGGAATTCCAGTCGGTGGGTATTCAGATTAACGAACGCGAGAGTGTGCCCGATGTTGCGCGCAATCTCGAACGCTGGGTGGATGTTGTTATCGCAAGAGTTTTCAAAAACAAAACGGTTCGCATGCTCGCCGAAAACATGCGTATCCCGGTGATTAACGCCCTCTGCAACATAGAACACCCATGCCAGGCAGTGGCGGATATTCTCACTGTGGCCGAGTTGTCCAAAGGTCGGTTTCCGAAAGTGAAACTTGCCTATGTCGGTGACGGAAACAATGTCTGCCATTCGCTGCTATTGATCTGTGCCGCTCTCGGACTGGAAATGGCCGTAGCCTCACCGGAAGGTTATGAACCGCTGCCCGGATTCGTAAAGCGGGCCTCAGAGCTCGGGAAAGCTGGGGATGGCTCTATTACGATTATGCGTGACCCGGTAGAGGCAGTCAAAGGGGCTGATTTTATTTATACCGATGTCTGGGCCAGCATGGGGCATGAGGATGAAAGCGAGAAGCGAAGCAAGAATTTTCAACCTTACCAGGTCAACGCCGACCTGGTACGGCACGCCTCCCCCAACTTTCATGTACTGCACTGCCTGCCGGCCCACCGGGGAGAGGAGATTACCGATGAAATTATCGACGGGCCGCACTCGAAGGTGTTCGACCAGGCCGAGAACCGCCTTCATGCGCAGAAAGCGATCATTCTGAAACTCCTGGCCCCTGAAATCGCGGAACGTCAAATAAAATCGAATAATAAGTGAGCGAACTAAAAAGGACCCCTCTCTACGGAAAGCACCTGGCCGCAGGCGCTAAGATTGTACCTTTCGCCGGCTGGGAGATGCCTGTTTCCTATAGCGGCATACTGGATGAGCACAACACCGTGAGAGAAAACCTCGGAATTTTCGATGTCTCCCACATGGGCCGTTTCAGGCTCACCGGTCCGCACCCCGCCGAGGCTCTCGACTACCTTACCACCGGTAGGGCAAGCGCGCTGGAGGACGGGCAGTTTATCTACACCATGATTCTCAACGAGCGCGGCGGCGTGCTCGATGATCTGCTCGTTGGCCGCCACGGGGGGGTTTTCCTGGTCGTGGTGAATGCGGCCAACCTCGAGCCTGATTTCGCTCACATAGATGCCTGGTGCAGGCGCCTCGGCGGGGCAGATCTTGCCGATGAGTCCGGAAAGGTCGCGCTTCTGGCGCTCCAGGGCACACAGTCACGCGCAGCGCTGAAAAAACTGACCGGAGAGGATTCAGGATTTGACAGGCTGGCCTATTACCGGATGGCCGTATTCGAAATCCTGGGCGAGGAGATGGTGGTGAGCCGCACCGGCTACACCGGAGAACTGGGCTACGAGATATTTGTCAGCAGCAGAAAGGCCCCCCAACTCTGGGATGAACTGGTCGCCCTTGGGGCGAAACCCTGCGGCCTGGGCGCACGCGATACCCTTCGCCTGGAGATGGGCTACCCGCTTTACGGCCACGAGCTGAACCAGGAGCATACTCCCCTGGAGGCGAACTTTTCCTGGGTGGTGGATTTTGACAAAAAGGATTTTATCGGCAAGCAAGCTCTGCTGGCCCAGCGCGAGGCCGGGGTAAAGGTGCGATTGCGAGGGATTACGGCTTCCAGGAGAGACATCCCGCGGGAGGGCTACCGCCTTCTCAGAAACGGCAAAGAGGTGGCCACTGTTGCCAGTGGGAGTATCGCGCCCTCGCTGGGGATCGGTATCGGCACGGCCTACCTGCCAGTGGAACTGGCCACACCGGGTGAGAAGCTGGAGATAGAGCTGCGCGGCCGCACGGCAGAGGTGGAAGTGGTAAAGCTGCCGTTTTATAGGAGGGGCACGGCGAAAGACTGATCAGGAATCAGATAAAGGCATTTTCACGCACTTTCACAA
>JAUVUV010000315.1 GCA_030604975.1 Candidatus Glassiibacteriota bacterium
AACTCAACGGTGGGCCGTTGAAATGGGAGGAACTGATCGGCCCGCTGGGACCGATGGAGGGGATGGTAAACGACTTTGAACCGGTTGTTTTCGCCCATCACCCGGAGCTTCGGGACATCAAGCGCATACTGATCGAATCGGGCGCCCGGGTGGCTTTGCTCTCCGGCAGCGGAAGCGGAATTTATGGGCTGTTCGACAATGAAAAAAAGCGGGATAAAGCCTTGAAAACTTTAGAGATTGGCGAGAAATTCCGGCTTCTCAGCGCACATTTTATCGATCATGCCTACCAGATTCTAGACTGAACTTGCTTAAGGCTGGCTACTGGTGGCGCCACTTCCGTTGTTGCGAACCAGGTTTCTCAAGCGGTTACGGGCGCTGCGGATCCAATCACTGTTATCTCCGGCCCGTTTCTCCAGGGCTTGGTATGTTTTCACAGCCGCCTCCCTCTGCCCCATCTGCTCCTGAATCAGCCCTTTCTGATAAAGCGCCCTCAGGGCCAGCTCATTCCCTCCGGCAAAAAGCTCACTGACCGTATCCAGGGTTTCCAGAGCACGCTCAAGGTTTCCGGCTTTCTGGTACTCCAGGACAAGCATGTATCTGGCCTCGGCTGTCACTTGCAGGTACGGGCTCCAGATGCTTGTTAAAAGCTCCATGGCTTCATTGCCGCGGTTAGTTTTTATTGCGGCCTCGGCCCAGCCCAGGAGCAGCTCTCCTGCCGGTTCACCTACGGGGGTGAGCAACCATTGCCTCTTTCGGTGCCGTAAAGCTTCCTCCCATATACCCCGAGTTCCCGCAATCGAGGCCTGCAGGCCCTCTGCAGCAAACGGGTCCACCAATCCGGCTTTCATCTCAATTAACATGGACTCGGCCTGCTCTATCTGGCCCACTTCCAGATAAAGCTGGGCCATTCTGACTTTGGCCCGTACCCCGTAAAGGCTCCAGGGGAATTTTTTCGCCAAGGCTGCCAGAATCTTGTTTGAACCCACTATATTCGCCCTTGCACGCGCCAGCTCATAGCCGACCCACAATGCTCTGTCTTGCGGAAAGACATCCTGGAAAAGGAGATTCAGATCCTCATAATAGGCGGCAGCCTTCTTAAGCGAACCGGTTGAGATGAGCAGCTCTATCTCATCTATCATCAGTTCAGCCAGTTCAGCCCGCCGTTCAGGGTAACTTTTGCGGAAGTTATCGCGGACGTCTGAAACTTCCTCCGGCTTGCCCTCAGCCGCATAACAGGCCATCATCCCCCGGTGGGCCGCGAAAGCCGGGTCCATGCGGAAAAAAGCGTTCCAGGGCGATTTCTTAAGCCTGTCGAACTCTTTTCGCAGCCGTTTCGGGTCCTCGCCAGCAGCCAGCTTTCCGCGGAGAGAAAATATGGCAGCTACCGGGTAAAACTCAGAGGACTCAGGTATTGTTTCCAGGTATCTTTCTGCCAATCGTGGACTGCCGGAAGCCCGGTACAGCTCGACCGCTGTGGCAGCCGCTGCAAGCTGCGAAGTCTCATCGGTAAACGAATCTTTGAACCGGAGCAAAAGCCCTGAAGCCTCGCCATACCTGCCGAGCTTTGTCAACGCCCTGATTCGATAATTGGCAATAACCGGTCTCTGTACGGGATGGAGGTCATCTGGATCGACATTCTCCAGTATCGAGGCCGCCCTTGTATAGCGGCCGGTAAGAAACGAGGCCTCGGCCAGCGCCACGCAGTACTCTGGATTATCCGCTGTATATGGATGTCGGGTGAACCAGTCGGAGATAGTACGGTAGGCCAGGGAATAACGGTCCTGCCGCAGATGAATAATTCCGAGTCTCAGGCCGGACAGGCTCGCCCAGCGCGATCCTGGATAACGCGTGATCAACATCCCGTAGAGGCTCGCTGCGCTGTCCCGTGCTCCGGCAAAGGCGGCATCCTCCAGCGAACGGGCCAGACTCAGAATCGTCCGCCCGGTGAGTTCCAAATCGCCTCCGATATTTATCGCCTCAGTCCAGCAAGCGCGCGCCGAGTCCTTTTTGGCAATTGCAGCAAAGCCGGAATCCGACTGGGCAGCACTCATGTAGCGCGCGCCGAGCCATTGGAGAAGCTTTGCGCGCACCGGTCCTGCTCCCAGTCCAGCAAGTTCGGCCCTGAGTTGATTGTCGGCTTCCCGGATCTGGTTTAGCGGAAGGATGTTGAAAACTGACTGATAAATATTCAGGTAGGTGGAAAGTGCCTCTTCCCTGCCGGGAAAATTTTTTTCATGGGCAAGCAGATATCTGATTTCGTGCCATGACTGGACGATCCTCTCCGTGGCTTCGACCGAGCCCCTGCGTTTCAGTTTCAGACCGGAAAGGAAACGGTAGCGGATTAGCTTCAGACGCTCCTCGGGTGCCTGGGGCGGATTCTGAATGAGTATCGACAGGGCGCGCTCATAATCGCCAAGCTGGTCTGCAGCCAGTTCGGCTAAACGTAGCGCTGAAATCTGTCCGCCCTGCTGCTTGAGAATATCGAAAAGTTCTCCGGCAGCGCGTGCTGGATTAGCCGACTCGAACATTTCGATCTCTTCCAGCCTGGGGCTGGCCTGCTCCCAGAAACTGCTGGCGGGATAATCCCGAATCAGCCTTTCGAGCAGTTCGCTCTCCTGGCTCACCTCTCCCACGCCGCTTTTTAATCCAGAATAGGCCCAGAGCAGGCTGTCTTTATTATGAAGGGGGTCACCCGGTGTGTCCAGGTAATCTCTGAGTTCCGCCTCGGCCCTAAGGGTATCGCCACCTTCCAGGAAAAGATTGCACCTGGCGAGCTTTATTCTTGCCTGCGCATCCGGTTCGTTCACAGTATAGCTCAAATCGGCAAGAATTTTCAATGCAGCCTGCTTATCCCCGCTTGCGGCTGCAACCTGGGCCTCGATCAGTGGGACCAGCCATGTGTATTCACTCTGGCTGAACCGGCTTTTCACCAGTCTCAACGCATCAGTAACCGGCTCAGGCCTGCCCACCTTTTTACTCACATCAGCTATCAGGCTCAACACCTCGAGTGCTTTTTTCGGATCTTCCGAGGCCCTGATTCTGGCTTTGGCGAAACGGAAAAAATCCTCGTTTTTGCCCTGTTCCAGGCTAATTTCCATCAGCAGATGGTAGAGAGAATCATAGGCAATGTCCTCGGTTGCGAGATCTGGCATGGAGGCGAGGCTGTTGAAAGCCGAATCGGCGCTAGCCGAAGCGCCGAGAGCGAGGTAAGCGTGTCCCAAGAGAAAAACCAGCCTGGGGGAACCGAGCAGCCCGTCGCCGAAGGTGCGTCTGATCTCCTCTGCCAAACGAAGGGACGAATCTGGTTTTCCAAGGCCGGTTAAGCAGCCGATAGCCAGTATCTGGGTGCCGAGATCCAGTTCCTGTTTCTCCAGTTCTGACTCCTGTCTGATCCTGTCGATCAGCGCATAGGCCTCCTCTACCCGGCCGGCATTGTAAAGAAGAGTTGCGCAGTGCTGGAGCGCCTCAGCCAGGTGTTCCCGGCTACCGTCGCGACGTAGAAACTGAAGGTAAGCCTTGAGAGCTTTTTCAGGCAGCCTGGCCCTTTCGGCAGAGCGGGCAAGAGTTATCAGAGCCGTCTGTGTAAATGCGGAGTCCGGGAAATGGTTCGCCACCGGTTCCAGGATCCTCACCGCGGCGGTGTCCCTGCCCTGACGGTTTGCAAGAATGCCGAGCTGGGTTAGCGCCAGACCGATCCGGCCTGCTCTGGGATACTGCACTACCAGTTCGCGCAGCACGGTTTCCGCCGTATCTGTCCTGCCACGCGCGGTTTCCAGAATACCTTTAAGGTATAACGCCTCCGGCTTGGCCTCGTTTCTCCCGGGCTGGGCCAGGAAACGCTCGATTACCTGAAGCGCGGTTGCGGTGTCTCCACGCGCCGCCTGCCTCGCCGCG
>JAUVUV010000052.1 GCA_030604975.1 Candidatus Glassiibacteriota bacterium
GAATCCTGAGACTCTTTCGCCTGTTCTTTTTGAACAGCCTGGCCGCACCCGATGGTCAACAGAAAGAATATAGCTGCGAGAAACGGCAGAGTTTCGCGTAAATACCTGGAAGTTTTCATGGCACTGAACCTGTTTGAAGTTAGAAGTTAGGTTAAGGTGTTTTCATAATTTTCCGCAGTCTCATGACCAGGCTTGAGACAGTTCTTAACTTTTGTTAAACCATTTTTTGAAGTTAGCGTAAAAGATTTTTTCAAGAACATTTTTCGGCAGCGCCAGGCTGCGGAACTTGCCGTCCACTTCCCAGACTTCCATCTCTTCATCCGTGGCGAAATAGCGATAATCTTTCATGTAAGTGGTCTCTATCTGTTCGAGAGTTTTTTCTATGTCGGTCTTGGTATAGACTCTGCCCGCCCCCAGGTCTGTGCCGTAGAGCAGGCGGTCCTGGTACTTGATAATGAAATTACGCACTTTCTGCCGGTCCTGTACCTGAAAATGGCAGATTCGGGCAGCCATGTCCACACAGAAATTGGGGTATTTGTCAAACCGCTTTGCCATCTCATCAACATCGAACTCGAGGCTTCCCAGATGGCAGCCCATCACTCTCAGGCCCGGGTGCTTTTCGAGCACATTGTCCCGCGCCTGGATATGCTTCCAGTAATGGGGAATTTCCGGATGAAGGTAGGAATGGTACTGCGGGTTTTCGGCAAAATATTTCCGGTCGTTGTTGACAGTCATCTCCTCCAGGGGAAGCCAGCAGTTGCGCGGCTCGCCGATATGAGCCACCAGCATCTTGCCCTGGCTTTCGATATAGTCGAAAACCGGATCGAACCGCGGATCGTCTATCATCACAAAACTGCCGTCCGGGTCTTTGAGCACCATGCCGATATCTTTCCAGACTTTCACACCAGTCGCGCCTTTGTCGAAACCGTCCTGGATAAGCTCTATCGCCCGGCTTTCCCAGTCCGGCCCGCCCCAGTTTTCCAGGCTGAAAGAGGTGTCCCATTCGATCCAACCCGGGTACTTTATATACATCTTTTCGGCGATTCTGATCTGGTCCAGCAGATAGTCCGTACTCATCCCCCGCGTGCTGATAGTTTTCCAGCGCATGTTGTGCTCTTTGAGCTTGTTGATCAGCGATTCTTCCTCGGATTCTTCAAGACCCCTGAGATGGGTGTGGATATCTATCTTGGGCATTGCTTTCAGTTCCGCGACACTCATCAGGCTGTCGCCGGCTTTTTCTGGAGCAGACCCGGCAGGCCGCGCTTTTTCCCCGGATTCTGAGCACCCTGCAAGGCAGAAAAGAATAAAAGTTGAGACTGCGAGACATAAGTGGCGCATCTATCCTCCTGATCGAAAGTTTTACTTAACCGGCCTTGTTTTTATCTCTCATATCTAATAATCCGATTGTTCAGCCGTTCTGGAACGCCGCCTCTGCTTCCGGTTGAGCTGGAATTCATCTTTCCCTTTTCATTGTTCAATAATGTTCGCCCCAGACCAGCCTGCCTTTCTCCTTGAGCTGGATCGGGAAAGATTTATCCGGGTTGAGCGGCTGGGCGCAGGCCCATTCGACAGGGCGGGCCACGCCGTTGGTTTCCAGCTCGCCGCTTAATTTGAGCCTGGCCCCCCACATGCTCTCCGGCAGGAGCAACCCGGCCTGGCGCACATCGCCTCCATAGGGGCGACCGGCATCCAGGCAGCCGGAAGTCCTGAAAGAGCCGTCCTCGCTTTCCAGTCTTACCCGCAGCACTCCAGGCACCCCAGCTACGCCGTCATTGACAAAACCGATTATCAGCTGCGGACATTCGAAAAGCTCGCGCTGCCAGATCCAGCCCGGCCGAACCCGGTAGCCCATGCGCCGCTGCAGCGTAGCGAACCCGTTCGGATAGCGCTCGTGGTAGCGCGCCAGGTTGTCCGCCTCTGTCCACAGCGACCAGTAATTTGCGCCCAGGTTGAGCACCTTGAGCATCGATTTTTCCTTTGCATTCACCCCGGCTCCGTCCACAGGTATCTTATCTATGTCGTAGTCGCGCCGCCAGCCCTGTTCCATGACCACAGCCAGCCAGGGAGGGCGGTTCGCCAGACGCTCGATCTGGATCGGCTCGTCGTGGATGATACTGTCCGAGCGAAGCCAGCCGCCGGAGCGCACAGTCATGTCCTGCACCACCCGGTTGCCTGCACGGCTGCTGTCGGGCTGGGTGTTGACCGCCAGCGGAACTTTTTTCCAGGTTTCCAACTGGAGCCTGGTGATCTTTTCGAATGTTCTCTCCGCTGTGGGGTAGTCCGGTATCGGGTTGGCGCAGCCGCTGGTATGGCCCTCGCCCCAGAATCCGTACATTGTCAGGTCCATGAACTCGACCAGGGGGTTGTCATCGAACTCGGCGGCAAGCAGTTCGTTCAATTCCTGGAAGGCTTTGAGGAACTCGGGGTGGTCGTAGCGCGGCTCGCGGTAGGCGAAACTGCTGCCGCGCCGGGTGCCGACATCGACCACCGGAACTTTTTCCTGAACGAACTCGGGCATGGCGAGTCTTTCCGGCTGGCCCACAGTATTGGAAAGCATTACCCGGAAACCGACTCTCAGGCCGAAGGTTTTGGCTGCGTCAAAGGTCAGTTTCCAGACAGGATGAAGATCGAGCCTGCCGGGTGTTCTCTGTACATCGCGCCAGTCGCAGCGGATGTAGAGCACATCCGCGAAAGGCAAGCTGGCGAGTTTTTCCACGTGGCGCTCCAGGGTTTCCTCTCCCCGGCGCGCGGCCAGTGACGGGCCGCCCTCCTCCCAGGTATAGCCGACAAGCCCGAGGCCGTAGTTCCTGATATGTTTCTCAGAGGGGCTCGTACTGCCGATAGTGGCCCAGTCCCGAACCAAATCATCACCGAAAGGTCCCTGATTGAGCCTGTCGCGAACCGGAGGGCCGGGCCCGAAATCGTAACCCTCCCAAAGGTGCACCGGCAGATCGGCATGAGTCCTGCCTGCCTCCAGAGCGCCAAGCATCAAAGCGGCGGTCCCGGACTTGATAAAATCTCTTCTGTCAGGCATGGTCGAACCTCGATTTTTCTTTGCGAGGAAGATTGGAAATCACGGAGCAGTTTTTCTGAATCGTGAGTGAACAATGGTGATTCAAGATAATACTAGATCCCACGGCGGAGAAAAAGATGCTTGATACATTCTCCGTCTTCCCAGCCGGCTTTTTCCCGTTTCACCCGCACCGTACTTGCAGTGCTAAGCAGAGGTGGCCGCCGGCGAATTGTCAGCTTAGCCGTAAATCCAGTCTATCATGTCTTTCAAAAGACCGATAACGTCTGCGAACGAAGCCTCGCCGTCACCGTTATAGTCAGCCCGTTCATCCTCTGGATTGTTACGCTGGATGAGCAGGAGACTGATCACGTCTGTTATACTGACAGTGCTGTCCCCGTTGATATCGCCCTTCTTCCAGGCCTGTTCCGCTTCACCCTCGGTGAGAAACTCCTGGTGCCAGCGGCTCCAGTCCGACCAGGCTCCGGCGCTGCTTTGCTGACGGACCCGGGTGTAATATTTGGTTCCTTCTGCCAGTGACAGTCTTCCGGCCAGACGACCCACGAAAGCGCCGCTGGCCTCGTCGACCCTGACACTGTCTGCTCCGGTGACTGGGGCCGAGCGCCAGACCACGTGCTCGCCCTGCCTGTCCGAGGCAATCTCGGCTTGCCATGCTCCCTGAGTGTCAGGCCCCCGGTATTCGGTTTTATAAAGCGCCGGATTGACAGGGGTGACCACCGGGCCGATCCGTTGCGGGGAGATCACGAAATTGTCGTACCAGCGCGACTGGTCCACCGGCGAGCCGTCGTTCCAGTAAGCCTCCAGGAAAACAGCGTTGATCCCGTGGCCGGTGTAGTCGCCGATCCAGTCCATTGCAGTACGCTCGCACTCCAGGCGTCCGTCGATCCAGAGCTGGTTCTCCCCGTCGTTTTTCCCGGGCGAGTCGAGCCTGGCCCGCGCTTCGACACAGACCCACCAGCCGGACTCCTCGGTGCTGCTTATTTTCATTTCAGAGACAGGCTTGTTGCCGAGCCAGCGCAAGTTGTCGAAGTCGTTGTACTTGGTGGTAATTACCTTGTCTGAACCGGCCGGTACCCCACTGGCCGGGTCCAGGGTCAGCGATTCGCCGCTGCTCCACACGTGAGCGATCATTGCCTGATTCCAGGCCGAGGAGACAATACTCGTGGCCCGGGACATCTTGGCCGGCCCTCCGCCGGTCCACCCTGCCTGATGCTTGACATAGATCCGCCAGTAGATTTCATCGAATTTCCTTCCCGGTTTAACCACGTTACCATAGGGGCTGTCACCGAAAAACACCTTGCGGTTTCCCTCTCCACGACTGCCCTTGGCGTAAAAACATTTCATCGACTTGCCGCTAGGGCCGAACTTTGTCTCTGAGTCCAGATCGCCGCTCGATTCAGTGTAATTTTTCACCGGGCCGTCGAAATCATCGAACCAGATTATGGCGGTATCCGATTCGTGCGGTTGAATTTCGAGTATCTCGACCGACTCGATTCGCGGTATTTCCGGCTTGCTTTCCTGGGCCACGGCAATGCCGGCTCTGAAGGCCGGATTAAGGCAAAGCAAAGCCGATAGAGCCGAAAATCCTCTTACAGTGAATTTGTCCATAATCCCTCTCTTTAGATCATGAGTTGGTAGTTATCCTGTGAAGGTTTCAGCAAATAAGCACGATCTTGCGGGTTATTACCTCTCCGTTGGCAGCGAGTCCGGCGAAATATGTCCCCGAGAGCAAGCTGAGTGCCCCTGATACCGGTCCAGTGCATCAGGTTACCCTGGTTCGAAATCTTCGGCGAACATCGCGTACCATCGGAAAAAGAGCTTGTCGCAGCCGGGTATGAACCAGCGGATAAGCTGGCTGCAGGAGGAAAGTGTCAAACCAATAATAATCAATGCAGATGAAAACAACAGGAAACGCAGGCCGCCTTTCATATCCATGGCCTTTCTGGATGGAGATATTAATCAACGCTCAGTACATGCCCCTAAAGTTTAACTGTTCGTTTCGCCCCACGCCAGAGTCATTTTTTTTGATCAATATTACATAATACAAAGTGAGAACCAAAAAGATATTTGACCCTGAGATTGAAGGGGACTATGATTATTTACGTTATCTTCAAGACAACTCTAAATTTATGGCGTAGTGCCGTGGAAATATAGTGTAACGGTTAAAATCGAGGTCAGTATGTTCAGAAAAATGTTTCTTTTATCACTCATTTCGGTTATGAGTTTCTGTTCTGCAGGTTTTGCCTACCGGTTGGTCGGGCATCCCAGGATCTTTGTCAACAGGGCTGGCCTGCCGGGTGTTGCGCAGCGCGCAGGCGGTGTGCTGTCCCCTGAGTACGCGGCAATCAAGAAAGTTGCAGACCAGGCGGTGGCCGAGGGGGTTAAAACTCCCCCAAGCCGGTTTCGCCCGCCGATGGACATGGTTTGCGCCGGTATTTGCTATCTGGTCGAGCGCGAGCTGGGCAATGACCCCGAGCCGTACGCCGGGGCAGTCAAGCAGTACTGGAGCGACGGTTCGGTGCTGAGCCTGGAGGGGGACGGGTTTTTCGGTTTCCACGGCATGGTGTATGACTGGATCTACGATTCCCTCAGCCCGGAGCAGCGCAAGACCTACGGTGACAGTCTCGGCACATGGCTCCGCTATTACACTGGCAGGCCTGAGATTGTTCTTAAGAATGGCCACTGGTGGTACAACCAGACCTGGGGACCTGCGCACCTGAACACGCCGAACACGCGGGACGGGATAACACCCAAGCTTTTTGTCGCGCTCGGGCTTGCCGGTGCAGGCACAGCACATGAGGAGGACGCCCGCAGGTTTCTCGATTCCTGGGCCAGGCGTGTGCCTTCCGAGTGCATTCCGGCATTTGATGAAATGGGCGGGGTCTGGTCGGAGAGCATGGGCCATGGCAGCTACGGTCCGGTGGCTGTTATCCCGTGGGCTTTCGAGGCCTGGCGCACAGCGACCGGGGAAGACCTTTTCAGAAGGTGCGCATCCACCAGCTTTCTGCCAGAGATGACACGCTGGGCAGTCTATCTTACAGTGCCTTTTGCAGAGCACACTGCCTGGATCGACGACAACCGGGCGAGAAATCTCGGTGTTTTCGCCCGCGTGGCCCCAATCCTGGCCGCGCGCTACCGCGATCCGGTTGCAAACTGGATCAGCGACAAGAGCGCTCGCGAGGGCTGGAACGAGATCCCCTGGAACCGTTTTCTCTCCTACGACCCCTCGGTAAAATCGGCTTCCCCGGCGCAAGCAGATTATCCCCTTGCCTATCATTTCACCGGTGCCGGCCACATATATATGCGCAGCGCCTGGGACGATCCGGACGCCACCTGGGCTTTTTTCGGCGCCGGGCCGAAATTTGCCGGCCACTCGAGGGACGATGAAGGCCACTTCCTGATCGCCAAAAAAGGCTGGCTCGCCCTGCGTGCCGGAGGCCCAGGCCACAACGACTGGGACTACTACGCCGGCGGCTCCCTGGCGTTCAATATAGTGACAATCTATAACCCGGATGAGACATTCCGCCGGGTAACACCCAGGGACCCGAACGGGGTGAAAAACGAAAACGACGGCGGCATAATCCGTTATGTTTACACCAGCCACACCCGGAATGACCGCGCGGAAATAGTCGCCTACCATCACGATCCATATTACACTTACGCAGCTGCTGATCTTAGCCTTGCCTATTCTCCCGAAAAGGTGCGAGAGGTCACCCGCCAGTTCTTTTACCTGCGAGGTGAGCGCGAGATTTTTATCACTTTCGACCGTATCAGGGCCACAAGTGAAGAGTTTCCCAGGCACTTCTTTTTGCACACTCCAGGTGAGCCCTCAGTCAGCGGAGAGGAGAAAGTAATTACTCCAGGGCATGTATTCTCTTACACCGGAAACACATCCACCTGGCTCAGCGACCCGGCAGGCGAAAATGGTGTGCTCAGCACCGGAAAGTCGCGGGCATTCATGACCGCCCTTTTACCCGAGGATGCCGCCATTACCAAAAGAGGGGGCAAGGGGCACGAATTCTGGGGCCACCCCAACGAGCCCACCGCCCAGTATAATCATACCGGCCGACAGAGCCACCGTCCCCCGATAGTTCCCTGGCGTCTGGAGGTTAAATCACCAGGCAAGGGCCTGCATGACTTTTTCCTTCGCGTGATCGAGATCGGGGAGGAAAGCCAAAAGTCTGCCTCGAAGGTGTCTCTGCTCGATCGAGGGGTTTATCAGGGCGCCGGTCTTGACATAGCCGGCACACCGGTCGAGGTGCTTTTTGCCACAGAGGGGAATCTTACGGCTCGGGTCAAGATCGGCAGTGAGAAGGAAAAGGTGCTGAAACCTGGGATTATTACAGGGAGCATCAAATAGTTTTTGTCTACATAGTGTTGTTTACAAACTTCAGATAGCCGCGGGCGGCCACAACCAACAATTAAGAATACAGCCGAATATTCTTCCTGCTTTATGTTAGAATGTATATTTTAACCTGAGAAAAAGCGGGTTTTGCCCACTTTTGATCGCCACCAAAAGAAGAAAAATAATTTATCTAACTCGATTTATTCTGTTTTTCATTAGAGGCGTGTTTATAAAACGATAAGTAGGGACACGGCGCGCCGTGTCCCTACGCAAATGATCGTTTTTCAAACAGTTTCAATTCAACCCGGACATTGTTTCGTTTTTCTACAAAAGGAAATCGATGAAATTTCAAAAGCCTTTTAGTAAACAACAATTTATAAAATCGGCCGAAGAATTTATGAATAATCCGGGTTAAAAGTGTATTTGGTTAATATTACAGGAATTGAAGAACGAGGATATCCAGTTGCTTTTTGGAGAAAGGTGCATCAGGCTTGAGGGGAGCGCCCTGGAAAAGATCGAAAAATTTTCCAGAGAGGGCGAGATCATAACGATATCGGATTTTCCGGGACTGGATGCGGATTTGATATACCTGCTCGGAGAGTATCGCTGCGGCAAGCTGGAGCACGAATATTCACGCTGTTTAATGGAATTCAAGGATATCGGCGGCCGTTACGGCAGGAAGAACGGAAAAAGATTGCATGCCGGGCGCTTTGCCCACTGTGTCTCCGCCCTGATTCTTTCAGACCCCAGACTCGGGGAATATTCACTGATTGTAACGGTTCCGCCGAAAATCGATGAGGACCCGGAGGACTATCACCTGTTCGCCCTGGCAGATGAAATCGAAACCTTGCTCGGCTCTGACAGTAAAGGAAAACATAAGAGGACAGCCAAGGATGCCCTGAGATTTAAAGCACAGGTACCGCCAATCAAGAGAGTGCCCCTGGGCAGAAGAAACGCAGTAATGGAAGGCGTTGTCGAGTGTAAGATTGATCTGAACAAGCGTAACGTGATCCTGCTCGATGATATAATCGCCAGCGGAGCCACCTCGCGCGAATGTATCCGCGCGATGAGAGCTAAACACTGCGCTAAAATCGCTGTGATCGCTCTGGCGAAAAGGGTGGAATGAATAATTAACATAAATATTTTTTCCATTTCAGTGTAACTTTTACACTGGATCGACCTGTCAGAACCAATCTCAATCAAGTCGGGAGTAAAAATGAAAAAGTTCTTTATCCTGCTCGCTGTATTTTTCGCAGTAGTGGTTTTCAGCGACACAATGGCTTCCCAGACCGCGCTCTGGCAGGAGGGAATAAGCCTGATTCCCTATCCCCAGGAGGTTGCTTTAGGCGGGGATGATTTCGTCTTTTCCGGTGGCGCAGTAAATATCGTTCTTGATGATAACGCCTCCCGGGCCGACCGGTTCGCTGCAGGAGACCTTGCCGGTCGTCTTGAAGAAAGATTTGGGATAAAGGCGCAGATATCATCCTCCACCAATGGAAACGCCATAGTGCTGACTCGTAAAGGTGCCTCGAAAAAGCTGGGAGAGCAGGGCTATGAATTGAATGTCCAGAAAGACAGAATCACGGTTCGGGCCAATGGCGAGGCCGGTCTTTTTTACGGTACGCGAACTTTAATCCAGATTATCCAGGAGGGTCGTTCGGGACTCACTGTAAAGGGTATGAAAATTACCGACTGGCCTGATATCCCATATCGGGCCGCTCACTACGATACCAAGCATCACCAGGACAAAGCCGGGTACGTGCGGAAATTCATCCGCGACCTGGCCGACTACAAGATCAACATTCTGCTCTGGGAATGGGAGGACAAGTTCGCTTACGCCAGCCACCCGGAGATCGGGGCGCCGGGAGCTTTCACCATGGAACAGATGCAGGAGTTCACCCGCTACGCCCGTAACTATCACGTGCAGTTGGTGCCGCTCGTGCAGGGGCTGGGGCACGTGAGTTATATTCTCAAATGGCCCCAGCATGCCCACCTTCGGGAGATTCCGGCCTCCAACTGGGAATTCTGTCCGCTCAAAGACGGTACCTATGAGCTTCTTTTCGACCTCTGGGACGAGGCAATCCAGGCCACCCCGGGCAGCGAATTCATCCATCTGGGCACGGACGAAACCTACGAGCTGGGCCGGGGCGAGGAATGCGGATGCAAGGCTAAAGCAGGAGAAATCGGACGCTATGGCCTGATGCAGGTTTTTCTCAAGCGCAGTTTCGATCACCTGAGCAGGCAGGGCCGAAGGGTCATGTCCTGGGGCGGTGAATACAGGCCGGAGGAGAAAATCAAGCCACCCAAAGGGCTGATAGTCTCTGAATTCGGAGATAATCTGGA
>JAUVUV010000122.1 GCA_030604975.1 Candidatus Glassiibacteriota bacterium
CTCACTTCAAAAGAAAGCAGGCTGGTCAGGATAAAAGCAGAAAAATACCATTCTTCATCAAGAGCTTTATTCTCATTGCCTGAGAAATCCCCCTCCATCCCATCCAATTTTCCCCCTCCTACAAACTCCAGAGGTAGGTGAATTTGAGCAGCAGCATCCTGTCATAGATCCTGTGGGGTGCGCTGCTCAGGGTGTTGCGGTTTTCGTTGAAAACGAGGTAGATATGGCTGCGGGGGCTGTAGATGTAATCCAGCAGCAGGTTCGAGGATACGCGCTTCTCCACGCTGTTCCATTGAAGGTAATACTTGACGAAAAATTCGGTAGTGAACGAATATGTCCAGCGGGTGGAGAGTACGTGGGTATTTAGCGAACCGTTTCTCTGGTTCAGGTCGTTGTACCGGTATTCGAGTTCCAGGTTGAAATTGTCCGTGAGCTTGGTGTTATTTTCTATCTGCAGCATACTGTTTTTGCCGCCGTAATTGTCGCCCCACCTGTAGTGAATGCTGCCTGAGAACCTTCTGCCCCGGTAGGTCCTGAACCGCAGGTGTTGGTGGTGACCCTTATATTTTCCGGGGTCGATGATTATTCTTTCAAGGATATCGTCTTGCTCAGGCAAAAAATCGTAGCTTCGGTGCAGGCCGTAAGAGAAAAAGTCCTCGCTGGCCAGAGTGAAATGGAAGTCAGTCCTGTGAAGCCGGTAGACCAGGGTGTGGTGGTGGTCGGTGGTGTAATCCACATCGTTGATCATGGAAATGCTTTTCAGACTGCCGTTGTTGATCCACTTGGTAAGGCTTACCGTGCAGTCTGCCTTTCGGATGTTCTCCCGGGTGATGAAGCTCATTTCAGGGTTGAAAAGGGTATCGAGGTGGGTGTAGCGCAGGGCCATGTCCAACCACTCCTTGTTGAGAATGAGCCCCAGGTCGCCAGCCCAATTGTTGCTGTCGTAATCCGGAGAAAAATCCCTGGCCAGCGTGCCGTTGACACTCAACTCCGGGGTGAGGGAGAAAAAAGCGTCTCCACCCACGGCTCTTGAATATGCATTGGTCGATGACTGCTTGTTGAGCACCATCAGGCCGATGTTCGAGTTGGTGAGCAGGTCTCTTTTAACTCTGAACACGGTAAAATTGGCATCAGGCTCCTCTGTACCGCCTTCCAGAACCGTTCTCTTACTTTGCATGTTCATCAGCCCCAGGGAAAACCTGCCTGCGCGGCCTGCCAGCTTTACTCCGCCCGCCAGGGGGATGCGCTGTTCTTCAACTATACCTATCGACCGAGAGTTGAACAGGAGAAAATCCCGATGGAAGTGCGAGATGCCCACCAAAGTGCCACCTGCCGAAGGTGTTGAACCGAAGGCGAAAAGGCCCGCGTTTTCGAGGAAGAACTCGCGCTTCTCCCGTAGGTTGATGTTGAAGCGAGTGGTGTTGACAATCTCCTCATCCGCCTCTGCCTGAGCGAAATCGGTTTGGTAGCTCAGATCCATCGTAAGCTGAGGGGTAATATGGTAGCGCACATCGAGGCCTGCATCAGCGGAGGTTTTGTCGTAGTCGGTTTCATAGATCTGTTCAAGGCCCGTCCTGAGATAAGGCTGAACTTCCAAGTTAAGATCCCTTGGTGGAGTCTTGATATTTTTCAGCGTACCGAAAAGCGATCCCTTGAACTTTCCGTTGTGGCCTAGACCCCGTGGAATAGGGACAAGGTAGGTCACTTCCTTGTTGTGCTTGATCTCACGAGTAATGTTGAGTCCCCAGTCAACCCGCTCTCCCTTCCTGTACTTGATTGATTTGAAAGGGATGGCCATTTCGACTGCCCAGCCCTCGCCGTTTATCTCCGTTTTGCAGTGCCAGATGCAGTCCCAGCTTTTGTTGATGTGGCTCCCTTCGTCGCTGATGATAGCGTCTACCTTGGCGCCGAAGGGATTGGTGCCGAATGCGTAGCTGTTTCGTTTGTCCTGGAAAGTGTCGATCAAAAACTCCAGAGCGTCATCGGAGAGGAAGTTGCCATCACGGCGTTTCACTGTGGCGAAAATCTTTGACGGGTCGGTCTCGTAACACTGGACACCGAAATAGAGGTTGTTCTCATCCTGCAGAACCCGCACTTCGGTTTTCTGGGTTGAAGGGGCCCGGTCCAGAGGTTCCTGCTGGTAAAAATATTCATGATAAGGAATGGCTTCCTTCCAAGCTTCATCGTCCAGCTTTCCGTCTATTTCAATTCTGTTGGTTGTTTCCCGCACGTAAATAATTATATCTGGCCCCTCAATGGGAGCCGGGGTTGCGGTTGAATCACTTGTCCTATCATTTGAAGAGTCAGGTAAAGCGGATTTATCACTTGTGGCTGATTGTATCTGGCTCACAGATCCCCAGGCGAACACAAGGAAGGCGGCAAATGGAAGCGATAATGACTTGACTCTCATAACTTAAAGGCTCCTTTATCCACACTCAATCCACGTTTTCGGTTACCAACTCAGTTTGGCCTTTCCAAAATCGGGCAAATGTCGGCTGGGAGAAATAGCAGGAGGGCATTTCGGCTGGTGGGACCGCTAGTCCCGCTCAGCTAAATATTCATTGGGATCGGTAATTTGGATCTTGGCGCTGAGTTCCCGCCAGAGATTCATTATTTTTTCTTTCTCTTCAGACCATTTGCTGGCAGCCTCGATTTCCTCTTGAGTCGCCTGCTCCATCATTTTCTTGGTTTCTAGCAGTTTGTCCAGATTTCCATTGTAATTTGTTTTGCTGCTGCTGAAAAACTTCCATTTTTCACCGAATAGGGCTTTCATCTGAGTGATAGTCCTTTTGTCCAGGTCGGTTCCGGTGGATTTTTCTATCTCCGCCAGAAGGAACCTTAGCTCATCACGAATATCCGAGCGGATTTCCAGTAATTCAGCCTTAATCACTTCCAATTCATTGCTTATCTGTTCGTACTCTTTGAGGGTTTTTCTGCTTTTTTCCATACACTGGAAATATTTCCGGCGGGTTATCCGTGAATTCTGCAGGGAAGCTTCGTAAAGTTGCGCCTTTTCAAGAAGTTTCTGTTGATTTTTTATCCTGACATAAATGATTAAAAGCAGAATCAAGATCACGATTCCCGGAATTACTATTTCCACAATTTCCTCGGATTTAAATAAATCAAAGCAGAATATTAATCAACATTCTATAGGAATCTACAGCCAGGTGTCAAGAGAAGACTTAAGTGCGAAAAAAGCAAACTTTTGAGCCGCAGCAGTCGCCAAGAAATGCGGCAAGGTATAGTTCGGCAGAATCAATCGTCTCGTTTCAGGCCTATCGCCGGGTGAGGAAAAAAGAAACGAGCCTTTACGCCCTGAGGGCGAAAAGTGCGAGAACTGATCGTATAAGAAAATAACAGGATAGAAGAAAAATGGAAAGAAATGCCGTTTTAAATACGCGCGGTTGCGAAAGTAGTCAAGCTGGTTTACGGATGCCTTGAAAGTATTAAGTCGTTTTCAGCGATAGCACTTTTTTCAAGGTATCACTCAGCTGATCGATTTTATAAGGCTTGATAACAAAGCCTTTGAAACCGATTTCTTTGTAATTCGACAGCACAGGATCGTTGGAATACCCTGTGGATACTATCGCTTTTACATCCGGGTCGAAATCAAGCAGTTTCTCTAAAGCTTTCTTGCCACCCATAGCGCCAGGTACTGTCAGATCCAGGATCAGCACATCGAAAGGCCGTTCAGTTTTTTTTGCCCGCTTGTATAGAGTTATCGCCTCTCTGCCGTCTTTGGCAAACTTTACCTCATGACCCAGGTGTTCGAACAGGTTGCCGGCCACTTCCCTGACAAGTTCCTCGTCATCCATTACCAGTACCTTTGCTGTTATTGTCTTGACTTGTTTTTGTACATTTTCTTCCTTCTTCACCGGCTGTGTGGAAGCCGGCAGGTAAATGTCGAGCCTTGTGCCGACACCTTTCTTGGATTCAACAGTCAGATAGCCGCCGTGCTTTTTTGTGATCGACCAGGCAGTGGTAATCCCCAGTCCGCTGGCCTGGGCTTTAGTCGTGAAATAGGGATCGAATATTTTAGGCAGATGTTCCTCGGCTATGCCGTGCCCCTGGTCTTCAATGGAAATCTTGATATACTTGCCTTCTTTCAGAGCTACGGTATCATTGCTCCGGCAGATAAAATTTTCAGCTGTAACTTTTATTTTCCCTCCATCCTCCATGGACTGCTTGGCGTTTATGATCAGGTTGTTGATTACCTGAGTCATCTGGGCTTGATCCACCTCAATATACCACAGGTCGTCTACAATGTTAAACTCGCAACGGATATTAGAACCGCTGAGCGAAAACCAGGCAGATTCCTTGATCAAGTCAGTAATCGAGGTTGATGTCTTGATCGGTGTACCTCCTTTGGAAAAAGTGAGAAGCTGCTGGGTTAGATCTTTGGCCCTAAAACAGGCATTTTCTGCTTGTTTCAGCCTTCTGTATATTTCATCATCCTTATTTACCAGCACCTCTCCAAGAGAAATGTTCCCCAAGATCGCGGTCAGAATGTTGTTGAAGTCATGTGCGATCCCGCCAGCCAACAGGCCGATAGATTCGAGTTTACTTGCCTTGCTCTGCTCCTCCTCCAGGCGCTTGAGATCTGTAATGTCCAGGGCGAAGCCGATAATACCTTCAGTTTTACCGTCGATATTCTTGTACGGTATTTTATTGACCAGCAAAACCCTGCTCCCATTCTTGGTCTGTAAAGTTTCTTCCTTGTTCAGTACCGGTTTGCCGTTCCGGATCTCTTTTAATTCATCTGAATCATCCTGCAGAAAATGAGATTTCCCCTCGAACATTTCCTTGTCCTTCTTGCCGATAATCTTCTTGATCGGTAAGCCGGTGAGCTCTGCAAATGCCTTATTAACCCTGATATAGCGGTTATTCTTGTCTTTGTAGAAAATCATCGCAGGCGAGGAGTCGATCATTATCTGCAACTCCTTATTTTTCTGCTGCAGAATTTTTTTCGTCTCCTCGAGCTGTTGGGTCCGTCGGGCGACCATCTTTTCGAGGTTTTTATGCAGGTGAACCAGTTCTTTGTTTTTTCCCTTGAGTTCCATTAGTATGTCGAGATATTTAGCCGTGGCCAGTTCGTACTCCTCCTTTGTCAGTTCGAAATCGTTCCTGAGATGTTTCAGTTGGATCTCAAGGGAATCGATGATGTTCCTGAGGTCTTTGTTATTCATGATATAAACCACCCCATTTGATCCAGTTTTTTAATTTCTTCCTTGAGTTCTTCCACAATAATATCCATCGCCTTTGCTTTGATCCCTGAGCTGGACAAGCATTTATTGAATAAATTCACGTCCCTGAATGGAGCATCTACATAGCCGATTTTTTCTCTCTGGCAGATATAGTTTGCTATATAAACTGTAAAAACGATTCTTTCAAATTCCTCTTCGACCTCGGTGGGCTCGTGATGTAAGCCCATGGCATGGATCAGTTCGTCTGGAAAATTCCAGTCATCGGCGATCGTTCTCGCAATAGCTGCGTGGTCGATTTTCAAGGTTGCCTTTTCGGCGATATAGAGGTTTATCCCCTCCTGGGCCGATTTTTTCAGAGCCTGCTCAAACATCTCCCGGAAAAACTGGTCCTCCACGATAATTCCCAGATCGTGCAAAAGGCCCGCGACATAAATGTTATCTCCCCGCTCCCTGAATTCCCTGCGATATATCATTTTGCAGCATAAGGCCACAGCCGAGCAATGTTTCCACAACGACAACCTGGAAAAACCGTGGGTAGTATCCTCTTTCATGAATAGCTCGCAAACTTTCTGATTCAGCGCCAGTTCCTTGACCGCATCGAAACCGATACAGATAATCGCTTCCTGGATGTCGCTGATAGACTTCGGGTAGCCATAGTGAGCGCTATTGGCAAGCTTTAGTACCTTGGCGCAAAGGGGAGGATCTTTTTCGACAATGTTTCTTAAATCTTTTGCACTTGAGCTTTCATCTTTAATAATTTTCAATATTTCCGTAACAACCTGTTTGATCGAAGAAATATCGGACTTGTTTACAAGTTTAATTATCAATTTGATTAGCTCGTTTTCGCTCTTACCCATTTTTCATCTCCCTGATATGTATACATAATTCGCTCAAGATTATACACTCAAGTCCCTTTCAGTGTAAAGATATCGGAAACGCTTTCGCTGTCCTGTGGTTTATCCTTTAACCGGGTTAGCATCTTGACGGCTTAATTGGTCAAGGATTTGCGTATTAGAAATTAAGAGGTTGTAAAACAACAAAAGATATTTGTAATGAGAAAATCTAACAATTGACCGATATCTGGAATCAAAACAAACAACTGGTTATGTTGGCCTTTCCGGGAATGGTAGCATCCGGAAACTGAAAAAATCTATACTTGAGCTTAACATGAATCAGGAAGCTTGTCTAATCAAAACGCTAGCCCGGGAATCACCACCCGTAGTGGCCGCTTGTAGCTAACAAGGTGGATATATTGGCAGATTACAGTCCTGTCCCAGGCAGTCGGCAATCAGGCCATATGCCTGTTTTCAGGAGTATTTGCTGTGCTAAGGACTGTTGTTCCTGGAAAAAGGAGCAACCTATCCCGTGTGTGGGATAAAGGGTCTGGAGAGGATTTCTAAG
>JAUVUV010000329.1 GCA_030604975.1 Candidatus Glassiibacteriota bacterium
CGCAAGTTCCAGAAACTCGGGGGGCGGCTCCCCAAGGGAGCTCTGCTTCTCGGCGCTCCAGGAACCGGCAAGACCTTGTTGGCCCGTGCCGTAGCCGGTGAAGCTGACGTGCCGTTTTTCAGCATGAGCGGCTCGGACTTTGTCGAGAGGTTTGTCGGGGTAGGGGCCTCGCGCGTGCGAGACCTTTTCGAGCAGGGCAAGTCCCACGCGCCATGTATTATTTTTATCGATGAGATCGACGCCGTGGGCCGACATCGCGGCGCAGGACTCGGCGGTGGACACGATGAAAGAGAACAGACCCTGAACCAGCTTCTGGTGGAAATGGACGGTTTCGAATCCAACGAGGGAGTGATCCTGATTGCTGCCACAAACCGACCCGATGTGCTGGATCCCGCACTTCTAAGGCCTGGCCGTTTCGACCGCCAGATAGTTGTCGACCGGCCGGACGTGCGCGGCAGAGCGGGAATTATCAAGGTACACATTAAAGATATCCCGGTGGCGAAGGATGTGGATGTGGAGGTACTGGCAAAGGGAACACCCGGCTTGAGCGGGGCCGAACTTGAAAGCATTGTCAACGAGGCTGCCCTTCTGGCCGCCCGGAGAAACCGCGATAAAGTGGTTATGCAGGATTTCGAGGACGCCAAGGACAAGGTGATGATGGGGGCCGAGCGGAAAAGTATGGTGATCAGCGATGAGGAAAAACGCCACATCGCGGTTCATGAGGCCGGCCATACGCTTGTCCAGAAAATGACACCCGGAGCGGACCCGGTGAACAAGGTTACTATCGTGGCGCGGGGTATGGCCCTGGGCGTTACACAGTACCTGCCGGAAAAGGACCGCCACCTTTACAGTAGAAAATGGTGCTGGAACAACCTAGTGGCCCTGCTCGGGGGAAGGTGCGCAGAGGAACTGATCCTGGAAGAAATGACCACCGGTGCCGGAAACGATTTTGAGCGGGCCACGGATCTCGCTCGGAAAATGGTCTGTGCCTGGGGTATGAGTAAAACCCTGGGACCGCTTGCTTTCGGCAAGAAAGAGGAACAGATTTTCCTCGGGCGTGAAATCGCCCAGCATCAGGATTACAGCGAGGAAACAGCCAGGATTATCGACCGCGAGATAAAGAAGCTGATTACGGACACGTACAACGAGGCAATGAAAATATTGCGCGAGAACCGTGATAAACTGGAAGCTCTCGCTGATGCCCTGATCGAGCGGGAAGTGCTGGATGCAGAGGAGATCAATATCCTGGTTGCCGGGAGAAGGCTGCCCGCTTTGCAAAAAAAGTCCGATCACCCGGAGAAGGCGGCAAAGAAAAAGAAAAAGAGTTCGAGCCAGAAAAGAAAAGCGGCCATGGCTGGATCTGCCAGAAACACGCAAGCCGAATCCGGTCCCCCTTCTTCGGGTGAAAACGGCGGGGAAAAGCATTCCAGTAAAAAAGTGGTTTCTTCCGGAACCCGGAAGGGTGGTGATGAAAAACAGCAGGGTGATTGACCAGCCCTGTTCCACCAGCCTCACTCTGGTCCGGAATTTGAATAAAAGTGGTCGGTTCACAATTTGAAGTTTTAGAAAATCAATAAAGAAGGGAAATCCCCTCCTTTATTGTATTATTGAGGCAATCTATTTAAATTGAATTTTTTCAATTGCTCCCCCTAACGCTTGGGGTATGAAATAATATGTAGGTTTAACTTTAAGCTTGACCGGGTATATCTTGGGGCGTCGGATTATGGATAAACTGGTGGCCAAACCTCTGCGACTCGAATTCACCGGACGGATTGGTGCGAACTTGAAAGCATTCGGGCTGGGACCGGATGAGTTAAACCATGTTGAAACCGGGGTGCATCCACTGGTCGTAGCGCTTTACAATCTGCCTGAGGCGCTGCTGAGCGAGCTTCAAGAACTTGTTTCTCTGGCAGGAGGTGAGCTGGTTTGTTCGAAGGATGGGACACCAGCAGGCAAGTTTGGCAAAAACGTGATTGTTATCGGATCGCAGGATGTCTATTTACAGCTTGTGGAAAAGCTAAACTCATGTCCTGACCCTGATAAGAAAAGGCTTGGAAAAGAATTGGAATCATTAATCGGGTTTAGAAGGCCTGGGCGATGGCTCCTGGCCGGCGGGAGGTCGCTTGAGCTTAACGAAATTCCCAGGCTGATGGGGGTGCTGAATCTCTCGCCGGATTCTTTTTACGAGGGCAACTGTTATACTTCGGTAGAGGCCGCGGTGGAAAAAGCGGTGGAAATGGCCGGCCAGGGGGCGGATATAATCGACCTGGGTGGGGAATCGACAAGGCCCGGATTAACCCCTGTGGGTCTGCAGGAGGAATTAAAACGAGTGATACCGGTTGTTCGAGAAATTTCTCGAGCCCTTCCCGAAACTCTTATTTCCGTGGATACCTACAAGTCACAGGTTGCCCGGGAGGCTGTGGAGGCGGGAGCGCACATCGTGAACGATATCAGCGCGGGCCTGTTGGATGAAAAAATGCTGCCTGCAGTGGCGGAAACAGATGTGGGTTATGTAATGATGCACATGCGCGGCGAGCCTCGTACCATGCAGTTAAATACAGAGTACGAGGATCTGATGGCCGAGCTTTTCAGTTTTCTCCAGGAGGGCCTGGAACGGGCTGATAAAGCAGGAATAAGCCGGGAACACATTGTGCTGGACCCGGGTATCGGTTTCGGAAAACCGCCGGCAGGAAACTACGAGATAATCTCTCGCCTGGCGGAACTTGCACCACTGGGCAGGCCTCTTCTTGTGGGGCCGTCGCGCAAATCCTTTCTGGCTCTGGCCGGTCTGGAAAGCCCGGGCGAGAGACTCGAGGGCACCCTGGCGGCTTGCACTGTTGCCGTTCTTGCCGGGGCCGATATTTTAAGGGTTCACGATATTGAACCGGTACGGCGTGCCGTAGCGGCAGCCTCATTTTTCAAACTATCCGCTGGCTTGGCACGGGGTGATTGACTTCCGGCGAAAGCCAGCCGGGATTCCAGTCATGGAAAATTGGCTATAACAATCGATTTCCGATTTGGTTTTGAAGAATAAAACGAATGATCAGGCGACATACAAGGAGTTGAGGAACAAATGAAAAGAACAAAATTCGCACTGCTGATCTTCCTTGTTTCTTTCGTGCTTTATGCTTTAACTCTGGCGCCCTCCCTGGGCACAGGCTCAGGGGCTGCGTGGGTAGTGAACAGCCTCGCATCAGGATTGCCTCCGGCTCCGGGAAATATTCTTTACCTTCTCATAGCTTCATTTTTCGCGACATTTTTCAATTCGGTCGTGGTGCCGCTCCTTATAGCAAGTAGCAAGCTGATTTATTCTCTGTTCGGTTATGTGATTTATCTCCGTATGGAGCCGGCAACCGGGGTTAACCTGGTTTCTGCCCTGAGTGCAGCAGCCACCGCTGGACTTGTCTTTTCTCTTCTTGGCAGGCTTGCCGAACGCTTGAGCAGTAGCCGTGAATCCGGTTTGAGCTACCCCAGAAGTATCCGTTGGATTCTGGCTGCAGGCGTGCTGTTCCTGGCCACACTGCCCTCGATCTGGGCCTCTGCGGTTACAGCCGGTCCGGAATCGTTCAACCTCTTTCTCGTGGTGTTTTCTTTCTGGCTGCTGGTCAGAATAGAGGAGGGTTCACCCTCCAGTGATGTATTGATCATGATCTTGGCTTACCTTGCGGGCCTTGCTTTCAGTCAGCAATATGTGTTTCTTCTGGAAGTGGCGGTTCTGGCGGCATTTCTGGTTTACG
>JAUVUV010000241.1 GCA_030604975.1 Candidatus Glassiibacteriota bacterium
CAGGCCGGGGTCCGCCTCGGCAAATCCCCTGGCCTGTGCCTCGGCAACCGCCTTTTTGCAATCCATACCCGGTTTCTGTTCCATCCGGGTAAGAATGTAGTTGCAGGTTCCGTTGAGAATGGCGTTGATCGAGAGGACCCGGTCGGAAGCCAGCCCTTCTCTCAGGATCTGGATAATCGGCACGCCGCCTGCGACACTCGCCTCAAAAACAAGACAGGCACCGGTCTTGGCCGCGCGCTCGAACAAATCGTCTCCGTAAAGGGATATCAGGTATTTATTGGCTGTCACCACATCTTTACCTTCATCCAGGGCCATCTCGACAAATTTTTTCGCTGCTTCTACTCCCCCAATCAGTTCCACTATTACATCGATATCGGGGTCCCGCACCACTGACTCGGTATCCGAACTGAGCAGTGCCGGATCCACTTTTACCTCCCTGGGGCGTTCCAGATCGATATCTGCGACTTTGACAAGTTGAACGTACTTTTCGATATCAAGCCCTGACTGAGTGAGAAGCTTGATCACTCCCGAACCGATGGTTCCATAGCCCAAAAGGCCCACCCTGAGCTTTTCAGCCATTTATCCTCCTTTAAAACCTTTCTCCAAGTAAAGCGAATCAGGCACTCCTTATCACGCAGGCAAATTTTCTCCTTCGGATCTAGCTTTTCCCAAGCTTCTGCGACCTCTCCGTAGCAGCCTCGACAGCTCTGATTACCGCGTTGCGGAAACCCTTACTCTCGAGCTCATGGAGCCCTGCAATGGTCGTCCCTCCGGGGGTGGTCACCGCATCGCGTAAAACCGCCGGATGCGATCCCTTATCGGCCTCCAGCATCGCAGCCGCGCCCTTGATTGTCATCACCATCAGTTCTCTGGCTTCTTTTGCCGGCAGGCCGACCTTGAGCGCTCCGCTCAGCAAGGCCTCGGCGAAAAGGAAAACATACGCCGGACCGCTGCCGGACAGCCCTGTCACCGCATCGATAAGTTTCTCTGGAAGCTCAACCACGATGCCGACTGAGCTGAGAATGTTCCTGGCCAGCTCAATGTGCTCTGCTCCCGCAGCTTTCCCGGCAGCCAGTGCGGTGGCTGATTCACCCACAGTTGCAGCAATATTAGGCATCACCCGCACCACAGGAACGCCTGGCTTAAGTTCGGTCTCGATACTGGTGGTAGTAATCCCTGCGGCAATCGAAACTACCAGCTTCTCCTCACCCACAAATTCGCGGATTTCTCGCAGAACAGGCGCAACGACATTTGGCTTGACACAGATGAGGATTGTTCCACACGAGCGGGCGAGCTCGTCCAGGGAGGCCGACCTGACTCTGTGCTTCTTGCAGATCTCGTCACGCCTGGCCTGGTCGATCTCGGAAATCAAGACCTTCCCGGCCGGCACTATCTTCGCCCGCAGGACTCCTGCGAGAAGGGCAGAGCCCATCTTGCCGGCTCCGATAAAGCCGATCTTTTCGATTTTTGACATCTTTAATTCCTGCCTCGGAGATTCCATTTATTTTACACCATACATCGATTTTTTGCAAAAATAATTACAAACCCCTTGACTGTTGTGATATATGCGGGAAAACACTTTAGGGGCGACCGGCCGGCCGCCCCTTCAGAGAGATATCAATTTAATCTTTAGAAGGGTGTTGAAATTTCATCGATTTCCTTTTGTAGAAAACGAAACAATGTCCGGGTTGAATTGAAACTGTTCAAGAAACGATCACTTGTGTAGAGGCACGGCGCGCCGTGCCCAACCTAAAAGCCCAGGATCTCATCGATCGCGCCAAGAACCTCGTCAATATCGCTCATGGTCAGTTCTCCCATGTGTGCGATACGGAAAGTCTTGTCTTTGAGTTCACAGTAGCCATTGGAGATAAACATATAGCGTTCGGCGAGTTTCTAGTTCAAATCGGAGATATTAACATTCCGGGTATTTTCCACGCAGGTCAGCGTATTCGAGCGGTATCCTTCCTGAGTGAAAATCCTGAAATGCTCCTCAGCCCAGGCGCGAACCCTTTCGGCCATTTCGAGATGGCGCCTCCAGCGGTTTTCCAGGCCCTCCTCGATAATAATCTCCATCTGCTTTTTCATCGCGTAGAGGTGCGGAATCGTAGGCGTGATATGAGTCTGGTTCTTGGCGTAACTTTTCTGGACATTGAAAAAGTCGAAATAAAAGCCGCGGTTTTCCACAGTGCCCGCTTTTTCCATCGCTTTCGGGCTGATTGCCGCAACCGCAACACCCGGCGGCAGGGCCAGGGCTTTCTGGCCGCTTGCCAGAGCCACATCAACTCCCAGCTTGTCTATTTCGAGTTTCACACCACCCATTGAGCTGACCATATCCACCAGCAGGCTGATATCAGGATACTTTTCTTTCATCAGCCCGGCGATAGAGTCAATGTCGATCATCGCAGCGGTGGAAGTCTCGTTGTGCACCAGGGTCACGGCGTCTACCTTGTTCTGGCTCAATGCCTCATCGACAAGGTCCGCGTTGAAACCGTGTCCCCAGGGAATCTCCACCGGAATGGCCTGTTTGCCGTTGGACTTGGCGATCTGGTAAAAACGCTTACTGAAAGCTCCGTTGATAAAACAGACACAGGAGTCTCGCACGCAGTTGCGCACAGCGGCCTCCATCAGGCCCGTACCGCTGCAGGTGGCCAGGGAAATCATGTTTTCGGTGTAGAGCATTTTCTGGACTTTCGGCACTATCGAGGCAATCAGCTCGGAACACTCCGGAAAGCGGTGCCCGATCATCGGCCGGCTGAGTTCAGCCAGTACCTCCGGGGCTACCTCGGTCGGGCCGGGGATAAACAATTTGCGGTGTGCTGCCATTGATAAGATCTCCTGCAAAATGGAAGATGTTTAGAACATTCGATAGCATCCGTTTATTTTTTCAATCACTGAAGGGCGGAAAGTTCTATAATCAGGCAGACTGTTCAAGTCTCAGGTGTGGTATTCGGCATTGATTCGCACATAGTCGTATGAAAAATCGCAGGTCCAGAAACTGCATTCACAGCCCCCCTGGTTGAGATCGATTGTCAGAACTATTTCTCTCTCTTTCAGCCTGGAAGCACACTCCTCATCTGAGACTCCTGAAGGAGCTCCTTGCTTTACCGCCTGAAGGTCTCCGAAAAAGATATCAATTTTATCCGGATCGACCGGCACCCCGCTGTATCCAATCGCGCAGACTATTCTTCCCCAGTTTGGATCCTCACCGAAAAGAGCGGTTTTGACCAGTGGCGAATTAGCCACCGCTCTTGCCACCTTTGAGGCCGAGTTGAACGATCTGGCTCCTTTGACCCTGATCTCCACGAGCTTGGTCGCACCTTCGCCATCGGCAACAATCGCCCGGGCGAGTTCGGTAGCAGCAACAAGCAGGGCGGAGTAAAAAGCCTCGAAAGCGGGACCTCTCTCACTGTCGATCAAGGGAGCGCCGCTGGCTCCGGATGCCAGGATGAATACGCTGTCGTTGGGACTGCAGTCCCCATCGACACTGATCATGTTGAACGTGCGCTCGGTGACCCGCCTGAGGGCAAGAGTCAGGCAAGCGGGGCTCACCGCGGCATCCGTAGTAAATAAAGCGAGCATGGTCGCCATGTTCGGGTGAATCATACCCGAACCCTTGGCTGCTGCACCGATTCTGACCGGCACTCCCTGGATATCGAATCTTACTGCCAGAAACTTTTCTTTCGTATCCGTAGTCATCAGCGCCCTGGCGAACGAGCCGCCTTTCTGCGCATTGAAGCCTTCTCTAACCTTGAGAAGCCCGGCTTTGATCCTGTCCATGGGCAGCGTTTTACCGATTAGCCCAGTGGACATGACAAGCATCGTGGACTTCTCGAATCCGAATATCCGCTCGGCTTCAGCAGCCATCTCGGCTGCATCGCGAATTCCCTGCTTGCCTGTACAGGCGTTGGCGTTACCGCTGTTGACTACAATGCCCTTGATCCGGTCAGAGCCGCGTTCCAAGATTTTTTTACTGACCAGTACCGGGGCAGCCTGCACGCGGTTGGTGGTAAACACGCCTGCTGTGTTACAGGAGCGCTCACAAAGCATAACTCCCAGGTCCGGCTCCCCGCTTTGCTTGATCCCACAGCTTACCCCCAGGGCGCGAAAACTCGGTACCGAATCAACAGAGCCTGTTTCAATTATCTCCATTTTTCTTTGCGAAGGTGAATCTCTTGACAGACGAAACCTCATAAAGACAGAAAAGCTCGAGCAGCAATTAAAGCCTATTTTTTCTTTCGCACTTGTTTCAGAACATCGGCAAATATTTCGATAAACGTATCTAACTGGCGCTGCATAATAACCAAAGGCGGCACGATGCGGATAACTTTATCGCTGGCTGTGCAGACCAGAACGCCGCGTTCATAGAACAGGGGTAAGAGTTTCCCGGCGTTTATTTTCAGCTCCACTCCGGCCATTAATCCCAAGCCTCTGGCCTGTTGGATGAGGTCCGGATTGGCTCTTTTCAGGGATTGAAGTTTTTTTAGCAGATACTTGCCCTTTTCTGATACCAATATCAGGAAGGAGGGCCGTTTGAGCCTTTTGAAAACCTCGATTGCCGCCACACTGACTACCAGCCCTCCTCCGAAA
>JAUVUV010000069.1 GCA_030604975.1 Candidatus Glassiibacteriota bacterium
CGATAGTCAGCAGTCCCTGGCCCCCGAACCCGGCGAAGATTACGCGCTCAAGCATCCTTCCGTCTCCTTTTCAGGGTGGCGGAAGACCCCGGTGGGATAATATTTCTTAACCGTGGTCTTAATATGCTCAATTGACTGTTCCGGGGTCATCCGCCAGTAAGTCGGGCAGGGGGAGAGGACCTCGATCAAGGAAAATCCCCTGTCTGCTCCCTGTCCGAGAAGGGCTTCCCTGATCCATTTTTTCGTGGTCCTCACCCCTGCCGGTCCGTCGAGCGCGGTGCGCACAAGAAGGAACGGATTTTCCAGTGTATTCAGCATCTCGCAGACCCGGATAGGTGCGCCCATCGTGGCAGTATCCCGACCCAGGGGAGAGGTCGCCGTGCACTGTCCGGGCAGGGTGGTCGGGGCCATCTGGCCGCCGGTCATCCCGTAGACACAGTTGTTGACAAAAATCGTGGTGTAGTTTTCCCCCCGGTTGGCAGCGTGGATAATCTCGGCTGTACCGATCGAGGCCAGGTCGCCGTCACCCTGGTAAGCAAAGACCAGAAGTTCAGGGTGGGAGCGCTTGATACCGGTGGCAACCGAGGGCACCCTGCCGTGCGCAGCCTCGCTCATGTCTATATCCAGATAGTTATAAGCCAGTACGGCGCACCCAACCGGGGCGATACCCACTATCCTTCCGCGAAGGTCCAGTTCATCGATAAGCTCAGCCGTGATGCGGTGAAGGATCCCGTGGCCGCAGCCAGCGCAGTAATGGCTGTCCACTTCCAGCAGTGTTTTCGGGCGTTTAAAGTGGTGAACTTTTCCCATGGAATAAGCCTCCAAACAAAATGGACGGCTGAATATTTTTTAAACTTGTTATCCTTTCATCGCTGAAACCTTTAACTGGCCGCTTTTATGGAAACCGCCATCAGCAGCTTTCGCGTACGGCGATAGATTTCAGCTATCTCCGGAACACCGCCGCCCATTCTGCCGTAGAAACTCACAGGCAGCCGGCAGCTGGTTGCCAGGCGCACATCCTCTACCATCTGGCCGGCGTTCATCTCCACTACCAGGAAAGCTTTGGCTCTGGAGGCGAGTTTTTCGAAACGCCTGGTAGGGAAAGGCCAGAGGGTAACCGGGCGCAATAGCCCGACAGGAAGGCCCTTTTGGCGCGCTTTCCGGACAACTTCACGGCAGAGCCGGGCCACAGTACCGAAAGCCACGAGAACCACCTCGGCGTCCTCTGTAAAGTATTCCTCGGCCCGGGTTTCGCGCCGCTGGATCTTCCTGTATTTCGATGCCAGGTGCTTGTTGTACTCCTCGAGCTCGCCGATTGCCGGATAGAATGACTTGACTACCCGTTTTTCCCTGTTTTTGGCTCCGGTCAGGGCCCAGTCCTTGGGCGGGAGATTGCGTTTCCGGGACATTTTGTGCGGGATCAGAGGTTCCATCATCTGCCCCAGCTGGCCGTCCGCCAGGACAAGAGCAGGGTTACGCCAACGGTCTGCGAGATCAAAGGCGAGCATGGTCAGGTCGTACATCTCCTGCACAGAGGCTGGCGCAAGCACGATCACGTGGTAATCTCCATGGCCGCCGCCCTTGACCGCCTGGAAATAATCGCTCTGGGCCGGCTCGATATTGCCCAGGCCCGGGCCTCCGCGCTGGACATTGGCGATCACCGCTGGCAGTTCGCTCCCGGCGAGATAGGAAATGCCCTCCTGCTTGAGACTGATCCCGGGCGACGAGGAACTGGTCATCGCCCGTGCACCGGTTGCCGCGGCCCCGTAAACCATGTTGATCGCCGAGATTTCGCTTTCCGCCTGGATAAAAGTTCGGCCCTCGGCAGGCATCCAGCGCGACATGTACGCGGTAAGCTCGTTCTGCGGTGTGATCGGATAGCCGAAATAACAGTCGCATCCGGCGGCAATTGCCCCGGCCCCGATCGCCTCGTTTCCGGTTATCAGTACCCTCTTTTCCATTAATACTCCCAGGGTATTTACCGGTGAAAAAGCTCCAACAGGTTTTCAAACTCCCGGACCCTTCACACTCCTGCTTTAACCGCCTCTTTCTCCACTATTTCTATCACCGCGTCCGGGCACATGTTGTAACATATCCCGCATCCCGTGCAGTTCTCGGGATTATTCGACTCAGCATAACGCACGCCCCGGGCATTGATTTCATGGGAAAACCCTAATGCGTCTTTGGTACAGAAGGAGATACACAGCCCGCAGCCTTTACAGGAGTCGATATTTATCAGCGGTGTGATCATGATGCCTCCTCCGGTGTGGAGGTTAGCTGAAATAAGAGTGCTGTTTTGCGTTTTACTTGTAGGTGGCAGGGCGCATTTTACTGGTCCAGACTTCCCAGCCGCCAGCAGCAAGCGCCTCCATTTCACTGGTTTTCGGATAAGCATATACCGGGGCGATAAAATTGACATGTTCCCTGACCCATTTCCGGAATGTTGCTCCGCTCGCAATCCCGCCGGTAAGAACTATGGCGTCCAACCGGCCTTTGAAAACACCTGCTACCAGTGCGCCGATATCTTTTGCCACCTGATAAACGAAAGCACGATAGATAAGCCTTGCCCGGGAATCTCCGTTTCGGATTCTCTTTTCGATCTCGTGGCAGTCCCGTGTGCCGAGATAGGCCTGGATTCCGCTGTTTTTTGAGACCAATGCCTGGACCTGTTTGAACTCCATGCCTTTGCCGTTGATATAGCGAAGAAAATCGAGCAGGGGCAACCCCCCGGTTCGCTCCGGTGTGAACGTGCCCTCGCCTTCAAGCGCATTGTTCACATCAACAACCCTGCCCCTCAAGTGAGCCCCTACCGAGACCCCGCCGCCTGCGTGCACTACGATCAGGCGGGCTTTATTATACGGCTTGCCGATCTTCTTGCAGACCTTTTGAGCCACCGCTTTCTGGTTCAGTGCGTGGAAAATACTCCTCCTGCGGATCTCGGGATGCCCGGAGATCTTTGCCACCGGGGATAGTTCATCCACCACCACGGGGTTGACAATAAAGCTTTTTTTGCCCTGGTCGCTGGCTATTTTCAGGGCCATTATCGCGCCAAGGTTACTCGCATGCCTGCCGTAAGTACAGTCGGCCAGGTCCCTGACCATCCTCTTGTTAACCCTGTAGACCCCGCCTTTCAAAGGTTTCAGCAAGCCCCCGCGTGCAATGACCAGATCGATATCTCCAGGCTCGTATCCTTTGTCTTGAAGATCCCCCAGGATATCCGGCACTCTAGCCTCAGCGATTTGCTCCATCGGCTTGCTGAAAACATCTCTTTCATCAAGGTGATAATGGATCCATTCGCTTTTAAGCCTCGGCCCCCTGAAAAGGGCCAGCTTGGTCGATGTCGAGCCTGGATTGAGTACCAGGATTAACGGACGCCGCATGGTTTACCTTTCATTCCTCCCCGGTATTCCAGGCGCTGGCCATGAGCACTCCCAAAGCAATGGCGCAGAGCTTGCTTTTTTCTGTATCGGCCCGTGAGGGAACCATAAGGGGTATCTTTCCTCCGGTAACGATTCCTGCGATAGTCCCATTACACCAGGTCTGTACCACTTTGTAAATCACATTGCCCATGCCGATCTCGGCGGCAAGCAGGATGTCCGCACGTCCAGCCACCGGGCCACTGATACCTTTGCGCTTTGCTGCTTCTTTAGAAACAGCATTGTCAAAGGCCAGAGGGCCGTCCACGAAGCATCCGGTAATAAGGCCCTCGCGGTTCTCGCGGGTGAGTTCCTCGGCATCGTGTATCATCGGCAGTTCACGATTCGGAGATTTTTCCACATGGGCCAGTACAGCAACCCGGGGTGTTTTAATGCCCAGAAGGTGGGCCAGGTCAACTGCGTTGCACAGAATATCCCTTTTACGTTCAAGATCTGGAACGAGATTCAGTCCCCCGTCGGTGATCATCATCAGTTTCTTTTCCCCAGGCGCGTCGAATACACCAATGTGGCTGAGAAACCTTCCCGCGCGAAAATCCCACTTTTTGTCCAGGTAAGCTCCTAAAAGTTGACCTGTATTGAGTCTGCCTTTCATGAGAAGACTAGCCTCGTTCTGCTGAATAAGGTCCAGGACTAAAGAAATCATCTCCTCCCTGTCGGCTCTGCACCCTGCGATTTCGAACCGGGAGGGATCGGCACCCACTTTTTCCACGGCTTCTTCTATCCTGGCTACTTCGCCAACAAGCAGAGGGTTGACCATATCCCGTCGGCAGGCCTCCCACACCGAGCCAACTGTAACAGGATCCTCTGCACCGGCTACCACCAGGGTAGGCTTTCGCTCAGAGGCTACTTTTACCGCCTCTTCGAGGCACTCATCCAGAGAAGATAAAAGCCTGCTGCCCAATTATGATTCCTCTTGGCCGATGTTAAAAATCGAGCCGGCAGCGGTGCTGAGCCTGTCGAGAACAATACTGTGAATGTCTGGATTCGACAGCCAGATCTGCTCCAGCTTTTCTCTGCCGAATTTTTCGATCAAAAGATCGATCATGATGTCGTGAATGATATACTCGCGAGCTACCATCACCAGGGCCTGATCTGCTGTGGTAACCGCCCAGGAGGTGTCCTCCTGAAGGATATTTCCGATCAGAGCTTCCTTATTGTCTCTTACAATAATGGTGTGGCGACCTTTGAGCCGGGTCTCCACGATCTCAAGTGGCATATAATCGTGATAGAAAACCTGTCCAACCTCCTCGGTCTTCGCGGAGGAAAAGAGCATGGTGAAAATTTTCACACCCCGTTTTTCCGCGTTACAAAGGGCGGGTTTAAGAGTTTCGTACTGAGCGAGCCAGAGTTCGAGCAGAATTTCCCGCTCGGCTTGTTCGATCAGGTGATAGGATTCATTGAAAACGTTATTTCCGCCTTTGATATGATAGATATATTCGAGAGACACTGCTGAGTATAACTGCTCAAGTCTCTTTTTTACCGAGCCGACCGAGCGGAGGAAATTCACTTCCATTGTCTTTAGGAATTTTTCATAGGGTACGGGCACGTACTTGAGCGGTTCTTCACCATTGGTATAGACAGCACCTTGCTCGATAAGGCGATGAAGCACATCGTATACCACTGAGCGGCGGATGCCGGTCTGCTTGCTCAACTGGTATCCTGTAACCGGGTAGAAACGCAGAAGGGAGAGATAGACCTTGGCCTCGTTACGGCTGAAACCCAGGCTTTGAAGGTGTTCGATACATTTCTGCATCGTTATCTGCCTGTTTAATACAGATCGGGCCTGAAGGTTGAAAGGGCTGCTGTAATATAGTCGTACGGTAAGAGACGACTATTTTAGCATACAACAAATTTCCCCCCCTGTCAAGAGATGACAGCAAAAAAATTAAAAACCCTGCGGACTAAATTCCGCAGGGTTTTTCGATGATATCTTGCCGGTTTTTTTATTAGAGATCGAGTTTACCTTCGCCGTGGGCCTGAATATAGTTCATGCAGTACTCATCCTGGTCAAGCAGGGCCTGGGCAGTGGTAAGATTTGCCATCAGGCGCTTGTCTGTGGGATCCAGGATAGCGGCATCCAGGCCGCGGCCCATGGCAAGCACGAGGTAGATCTGGTTCAACTGAAAGCGGAATGGCAGTCCGTATGAGACATTGCTCAGGCCAACCACGGTGTGCACACCGGGAAATTCAGTCATGATTCTCTCGATGGTCTGCAGCACGACCTTGCCGTAGGTATGGTCAGTGCTAATCGGGTGGACCAGCGGATCGATATAAATGTTATCAAGCTGTATGCCCTCACCGGTGAGTTTCTCAACCAGGCTGCCTGCCAGTTTCAGCTTTGGCTCCAGGCCGCTCGGCATTCCCTCGTCATCGGCGCACATGGCGATCACGTCGGTTCCGAAGTCACGCACCAGTGGCATCAATGACTGATAGCGTTTTTTCTCTAACGAAATCGAGTTTATCAGCGCCTTGCCCTTGTGAAGTTTGAGGGCTGGCTCGATAGCCGCCGGGTTGGGACTGTCCAGACTTAGCACGCAGTCGAACCTGTCCTGTATCGTCTTCACCAGCCAGCACAGAAGCTCCGGTTCGCGCTCAGGCCCGAAAGTGCCCGCGTTCACATCGACATAGTCCGCTCCGGCCTCGATCTGTTTTTGCGCCTCTTCAAGGATAAATTCCGTGTCCTTGGACTCAACAGCCGGTGCGATCCGCTTGCGGCTCGAATTGATCCGTTCGCCGATAATAAGCATGGGTGAGTCTCCAAATAGTTGAATATTAGTTTTTATCCTGCAAATATTGTTAGTATTCTGGGTAAAGTAAGGACAACCTGCCGCCCCTACACGTATTTAGTGTGATGGAATTTCAGGGAAAATCATTGATTCGCTAAATTCATTATTCCAGTCCGGGTGCGCTCCGAGTTCCACGAACTCCATCCGGGAAGCGATACGGCAGGCCGATTCGGTTTCCTCATCCGAGAAAACGGCAAGCCGGGCACCGAGACCAGCGGCATTTCCAATACTCTGGATTCTCTCCAGGCACACTCCCCGGAGCAGGCCGATCGCCAGGGCACTTGCCGGGTTGAGAAAATGCCCGAAAGCGCCGGTGAGCAGGATCTGATCGATCCGGTCGACTGTACGGCCTGCAAGTTTAAGCAGTATCCTGATTCCGGAGGAAATCGCCCCGGAGGCAAGCTGCAGCTCACGGACATCACGCTGGGTAAGAACTATCCGGTTGGTTTCCCCCTTTTCTTTGTATTCATCGATAATAAACTGCCACTGGCCGTTTTCTCCCTGGCTCAGGCGCTTTTTCAAGTCAACTCCGGGTTTGCCTTTGATTTTCTCAGGCGGCAGAATCCAGCCGCTTGGGTCGATGATTCCGGCACGGAGAAGTTCGGCGGCGATATCCATCAGACCGGAACCGCAGATACCCCTGGGTCTGCGTCCTTTGCCGATAACATGGAAACAGGGTTCGCCGTTGGCCGAGATCCAGAACCTGTCTATTGCCCCCGGTTCAGCCCGCATGCCATGGGTAATTCTCATTCCCTCAAAAGCAGGCCCTGCAGCGGTGGAGCAGCAGATCAGCCTGCCGTGGTCTGCGAGCACGATTTCACCATTGGTGCCCAGATCAACCGCAAGGGACAGGTTATCGCAGTTTTCGAGCCTGGTTGCCAGGGCCACGGCGACTGTATCTGCCCCTACGTGCCCGGCAACTATGGGGAGAAAGGTCCCTTTCGCACACGCCGCCCCAGGCAGTCCGAGCAAATGGGGGTTGAAATCCACCGGGCCGTTTACCAGGGGTAGGTAGGGTGCGTGACCGAGAACCGAAGGGTCGAGCCCAAGAAAAAGGTGCTGCATGGTGGTGTTGCCCACCAGCGCCCAGCGGTAAACGTATTCCACTTTTTCCCCGGCCTGGCTGCAGGCCTGGTGAAGGAGCCTGTCCAGGTCCTCTCGAACAAGTCGGCTGAGCAGTTCCAGAGCTCCCGGTTCCTCGGCACAGTAACTGATCCTGCTCATTACATCCGAGCCGTAAGGGTTCTGGCTGTTGGTTGCCGCACTGCTGGCGAGAATCTTTCCCTTGCCAAGGTCGCAGAGGTAGAGCGCGACTGTGGTGGTGCCTATATCCACTGCCGCCCCGAACACCTTGCCGGTCGTATCGCCTGGTTCAACTCCGATCAGGCTGTCTTTCTCGGTTATCAGGGTGAGCCGCTTGTGCCCACGACTCACAAGTGATGCAAACTCCTCGAGAACTGGGAGCGCTACCGGCTGCCTCCTGCCTGGTGGAAACGCCTCCTGCAGGGCCTCATCGAGCGGGATATTCAGTTCTTCGAGAGTAGGCTCGCGCACGGTGAAAAGGAGCTTGCAGGGCACGCCCCGGGGTTTGACATCCTCGCTTTCAACCTTGAGCAGCTCGAGTTTGGCCCTGGGCATCTCAGCTTCTTCAGCAAGGTGCACAGTGAGATCACTTTTTATCTGGAGCTGGCAGGCCAGGCGAGTGCCTGAATCGAGCTGTTCCTGGCTCAGATGACGTCGGTCTTGCTCGGTTACCGGGAGGTTTTCCGGCTCGACAATCCGTACTGCGCAGCCGCCGCAGAGACCCTTTCCGCCGCAGGGTGCGCTGACCATGATCCGGTTTTCCCTGGCCGCTTCAAGCAGTGTTTTGCCGGCAGCCACAGTTATTTCACGCTTTCCAGGCAAAAATTTAACTGTAAAAGATTTCATCTCGAGAACTGTCCAATATACCCGGATTGTTTTCCGGGAGAATAATAAAGGCGGTCTGTCTCAATTCGTGGTCTGTTAGTTCGGGATAAGCTCAATCTACAAAATTAAATATACCGGCCAGAAGGCAAAAGCAACAGGAGATGAGGTCAAACCGGAGTGCAGGCAGTGCCTCAAAGCTCCAGACCGGGAAATGCCGGGCTTAAGGCACACCTCAAACCCGGCATTGAGTTAGTCCGGTATTAATTTTCTCCCCTTCAGGCGGCAATGCCCAGGAGTTCCTTGGCACGTTCAACCGCACTGCTGCCGTCCGGAGCGTAACCATCGGCGCCAATCTCATCAGCGAATTTCTGGGTGATCGGAGCGCCGCCGACCATGGTCTTGATCTTGTCCACCAGGTCGGAATCTTTCAGAGTAGCGATTACATCTTTCATCGACATCATTGACGTTGTCAGCAGGGCGGACATGAGGATCAGATCGGCGTTTTTCTCCCTGGCCGCATTGATAAACTTCTCTGCCGAAACATCTGTACCCAGATCGAAA
>JAUVUV010000367.1 GCA_030604975.1 Candidatus Glassiibacteriota bacterium
CCTTACTTCTGTGAGTGGATGCTCGAAAACCTGCCGGTCGAACCTCCCAACCGGTACAAGATTCTATTCGGCCTGGCGGGATTTATTTCGGCACTGGCACTGGCGGTAAGTCTGAACATGAGGGAGGATCGATCGCGCCTCGAAGAGCATCGGATTCCGGACCCGTGGCACAAAGTGCTGCGAAAACCGGCGATGATTTTCCTCATGCTGCCGTCTCTGGCTTTCGGCGCCGGATACACGGCGATGTTCAGCTTTGTCACCGATTTCACCCAGGTCCATGCCATAGCCGCCCCGAGCAACTTCTTTGTCTCTTATTCGCTCACTATCTGCATCCTCCGTCTGTTCACCGGCAGGTTCCTGGACATCATGGACCGCAGAATCGGAGTAATCGCATCGCTTCTGATGATGGGCATCGGCCTTTTCTACGCCTCGTTTTGCTCCACCCGGCTGGACCTGATTGTGGTGGGAATATTGACAGGCACGGGGCACTGCTATATTTTTCCAACTCTCAGTACGCTGACTTACGACAGCGCCGAGCCCCGCAACCGCGGCATTTCGATGGCCCTTTACATGCTCGGTTTCGACCTGAGCAATATGCTGGTCAGCCCTCTCTTGGGTGAAATAGCCGAACGCTGGGATTATTTTATCATGTACCGGGTCGCCGCGGTGTTCTTGTTCGTGGGTTTTCTGGCTTACGCCGCCGGTCTGCATCATCACTCGCCGTCAGCTCTCAAACCCTCGGCGGATGAACCCGATCGTTTTGCCAAGAACGCCGGCGCGGTGCGCTGATTGTGTTGTCGTGAAGGCAAAGGCGAGTTGAGATACTCCTTCAAGGAGAGCGAGTCGATGGCTAAAATAAAACTTACTCAACTTTTCCTGCTGGCTCTTACAGTGCTGGCCAGTCCTGTGTTCTCCCAGAGTCGACCCCTGGAATTCGATGATCTGCTCCGTATCCGCCGCCTCAGTGAGCCTGCTATCTCCCCGGACGGCAAGTGGGTAGCCTTTGTCCAGAAATCCCACGACCCGGAAACTTACAATTCCTGGTCCGATATCTGCCTGGTGCCTCTGGCCGGAGGCGAGCCGCGAGTTTTGACCACCGGTAAAGCACTCAACACCCGGCCCATGTTTACTGCCGACGGCAGTTCCCTGGTTTTTGCCTCGAACCGCTCCGGCAGCCGTCAATTCTACCTCCTGCCGCTGTCCGGAGGCGGGGAAGCGGTTCAACTTACCCGGCAGCCCGGCGGGACAGACGGCGGGAGGCTGTCGCCGCCGGACGGCAGGTACCTGCTTTACCACGCCAAAGTGCTGGTGGACAGCGCTTCGGTGGTAGATTACCAGGGACCGGATAAACAGCCGCGGGCCCGGATCATCGATGAGCTGCTCTACCGCCACTGGGACCATTGGCGCAACGACGAATACAAACATGTGTTTATTACCAGGATAGGAAGCGAGGACCCGCCGCTGGACCTGACACCCTGTAAGATCGATGCTCCGCCGATCAGCCTGGGCAGCTCGCAGGATTACGTAGCTTCCCGCGACAGCCGCTATGTCTACTACACGGCCAACCGCGACCCTGTGGTAACTATCAGCACCGACAACGACATCTGGCGGGTGACCATTCAGGGCGACAGCCTGCTTCAGATCACTAACAACCCGGCCAATGACAACCTGATCGCTATCTCGCCCAGGGGGAACCTGATGGCCTACCGGGCGATGGAACGGGCTCGCTTCGAGTCGGACCGCTACTGCCTCTGGCTCAGGGATCTGGAAACAGGCGCTGTGGTTAACCTGACCGAGGAACTCGACCGGAGTGTTGGGGAAGTGGTCTGGGCCCCCAATGGAAAGTATATCTATTTCACCGCTGAGGACGAGGGCAAGGTTTCGGTCTTCCGGGTAACCGCCAGGCTGAGCGGCGAAACTCCGGTACAGCGCCTGACAGACGCTCAAACCTATTCGGAGCTCAGGATCACTCCGGATGGCAAGACCCTGGTCGCCCTTCGTGAGTCTTTTACAGCTCCTGCTGAACTGGTGGCCTTGAGCGCAACCGGCAAAGGCCCTGTGCGCGAATTAACCAGGCTTAGCTCTTCACTGTTATCCACAATAGAAATGCATGAGGCCGAAAGTTTCTATTTCCACGCCGAAGATGGCGTCCGAGTGCATGGGTTCCTGATCCGACCTCCCGGCTTCGACCCGGCAAAGAAATACCCCCTGATCTACCTGATCCACGGCGGCCCCCAGGGAGCCTGGATCGATGAGTTTCACTATCGGTGGAACGCCCAGGCCTTCGCCGCCTGGGGCTACGTGACAGTGATGGTCAACTTCCGCGGCAGCACCGGCTACGGCCAGGAATTCACCGACCAGATCACCGGAGACTGGGGCGGCAAGTGCTACCGGGACCTCATACGCGGACTGGACCATGTGCTGGAAAACTACGATTTTATCGACCGGGAACGTCTCGGTGCTGCAGGCGCTTCTTTCGGCGGCTACATGGTCAACTGGATCGAGGGACACACCGACCGCTTTAAGTGTCTGGTCAACCATGACGGTGTGTTCAACCTCGAGAGCGAGTACGGCTCCACCGAGGAACTCTGGTTCCCCGAATGGGAGTTCGGCGGACCTCCCTGGGAAAACCCGACACTGTATCGTCTGTGGTCTCCACACCGCTACGCCGTGAATTTCAAGACTCCCATGCTGATCATCCACGGCCGGAAGGACTACCGCGTACCACCGGAACAGGGCCTGATGGCATTCACCACACTCCAGAGGATGGGTATCGAATCCAGATTGCTCTACTTCCCCGATGAGGGACACTGGGTCTTATACCCTAAGAACAGCCGCCTGTGGTACGATACTATACACGAATGGTTCGACCGTTTCCTGATGCCATGAGGCAATAAAATAATTTAACCCCCGTTATTCATAAAAACGGTCTGTGACCGATCTGTTGTACGGGCTCGTTCAACGTTTCTGGAAAAAATACGTAATCGAACTTTTGAATTACAGCACTTAGTTTGCTTCTAAAATCAGTGCTGGTAAAAGAAGAGATTGGCGGGTATAGTATGAATATTAAGAATCGTCTATCATTTGCGATCCTGTCGAACAACAAGCTTTAGAAAGGAGAGTTTTCGTCAAAACAGTAAGATTCAAATCAGGGGGTAAAATATTTCACAAAGGCGCGGCTCTTTTTCTGGTTATGCAGATACTCTTGCAACTTGGGAGAGAGAAACTCATACGATTCCTGGTAGCCGTGACTCTCGTAATAGGCCTTCAGGTCGTCGTAGGCAAGAAGCCAGATGCGCTCTACTCCGGCCTGTTCGGCAAACTCGTGCAGGCGCTGCAGAAGCTTGCCGCCCACCCCCTTTTTGCGAGCTTTTCTGTCCACCAGCAGGTGGTTTACG
>JAUVUV010000493.1 GCA_030604975.1 Candidatus Glassiibacteriota bacterium
CTGGAGCACATACTTATAGAAAAAGGCGATAGGGCAGCGTCCGATTGTTTCCAGGGCGCTCACTGACATCACCGGGCCGTCCTCTTATGTGGGATCGCGCTCTTTGCCTGCCTCGGCCACCAGCCCGTCGAATGGCGTAAAATCAGCACTCGCCCGCATGCTCTCGGCAAGCTCCCCGTGCTCCAGATGGGAAAAGGCGCGGTGCACGATCTCTCCCGCGTTGCCCGGTCTGCTTTGGGTGCAAAGTCGCCAGAGCCACCAGTCGCTGTGATTGATTGCGTGGCTTTGCTCAGGTGGGGCGAACGAGGCCGGAGGCGGAAGACGGGAGAACATCTCACCCTGGTCGATATCCGGCTCCCCGGAGAGGACCCGGAAAGCGGCCAGCAGCACAGGGCTGGGAAATTTCTCGCGGTCCTCCACTGGATCGAAACTGGAAAAGCTCAAAGCCACCCTTGCCCGAAGCCGGGCCAGCAGTCGGGCGAAATCCTCCACTGCCCGGTCTATTTTGCCTTGTGCGGTAGGCAGCCCATCCGACAGCGAGCGGCGTTCATCATCCAGCAGAATCGGGTCCTGAGGCCGGATGCCCGGGTAACGGCTGTCATCCAGGCCCACGATAAATGTAACCGGGCGTGCGGAGTGTCCCCCGGAGGAGATATTGGCCACATGGAGCTTGCCCGGCCGCGGCCCGGATCCCTGGATATTCACCTCGGCTGGCAGACTTTTGAGCAAAGACCTTAGATCGAACCCGAGGCTTGCCTGCCCCTCCCCGGCCCATCCGCGCAGCTCGTCTATGTGTTCGATCAGCGCCTTGCGCGCGTAATTGTCGAATTCCGTGGCACTGCGCGCCGAATCGGAGAGAAATTTCCTGGCACACTCGAGCAGTTCCCTGTCGCCTGCCTGGCCTGCCGGGGAGATTTCGATCAGCCCGGCGACCGCCTCGCGCAAGACTCTGAACCCGGCCAGCTCGGTTTCCAGCCTGGCCAATGCGCTTTGGCTGTCCTGTTCATCGTTTTCATCATCGCCGTGGAAGGATTTCGGTTTCTCTATCTTTTTTTGCAGGGAGCCGATCCAGAGGTCGATTTTTTCCAGGTAGCGCTCTGATCCAAGGCCGATACCGGGTTTTCGGAGCAGCCCGGCGAGGGTGGTGTAGTCCAGTCCCTGCTCCTCTGCGCCTGGTATCTCGATCAGGCCTTCCTGTACCAGATGCACCAGCCTGATCTGCGGGAAATTCTGCTGGATCCAGTCAAGCCAGCCGGCCAGGGCCTGCCCGGGGCGCGAGTAACGCACCGGGAGCCCTTCCGCGAAAGTAACCGGAAGCTCGTCCATACTCCAGGAATCCTCAGGGAGAACAGCCTGGATAACCTCGAAAAAGAGCGGCACATAGGCATCAGCATCTGTATGCAGCACCTCCACCTGGTCCAGCCTGTACCCCTGCGCCAGGATACAGCGCAGCACTTGCCGCACCTCGTTGGTTTCGCCCTTTGCCCGGAAAATTTTTGCCGTGCCGTCTTTCTTTGGTTCCGGGGCATCAGCAGGGCTGGTCAGCCAGGCAAGAAGGCGGGAGTCCGGCAGCGGCTCAGTGGAATCCTCCGGAACCGGGCAGGGCCAGTCTGTAGCAAAATATCCCAGTTGTCCGTCAGGGACCCTTTCGAGGAGCTTCCTCTCAAGGAGGGCCAGGTCAAGGTCATCAGGAACCAGAACGAAAAGCTCCGGGTGCGCGAATGATTTATCTTCAACCACCGCATCTGCTGCCAGGCGAAGGATATCCGCATAATCGGCGAGTTTGCGTGATTCCAGCTCCGCGAGGTATTCTGCCGCCAGCTGCGCGATTTCTGTTCCCTTTGTATCCACCTCGAAAGAGGAGGGCGACAAGCTTTCCGGCCCGAGCCCGGCCAGGCGAATCTCGCTTAAACTTCGGTAGAGCCGGCTCAGGAGCGGTGGCCCAGGCTCCAGGGAAAGAAGGTACCCGCTCGCTTTGCTCCTGGAGCGCAGGCGGTTGAAAACAATGCCCGCGATAAATACGCCCTCCCGGTCTCTGAGAGGCCTCAGGCGTCTTTCGACAAGGCGGGTTGCGGCAAGATCCAGGGCCATTTTTCGAATCGTTTTCACCCGCACGTTTACCGCAGCCCGCTCCCCTGCGGTGACTGTATCCAGCCACTGGTAGCCCACGCGAAGCGACGGGGCGAGAAGCCACTTTTCGCTCAACGGGTGCTCCCGGTTGAAACGGGCGATTGATCGGGCGAGATGGTTCACAGCGCTTTTTGGACAAGCCGGTGAAAATTGCCAGGTTGCGAGAAAAGATACTCTTCAGAATTCTTAACGATTTTTCTGCTCTGCTGCAAGGGAATAAAAGAGGGGTACGAAGTTTGTCAATAATTTATTATCGTTTATCAATAATTTATTGCAGATTATTAATATTTCAATGTACTGTCTTATTCCAC
>JAUVUV010000395.1 GCA_030604975.1 Candidatus Glassiibacteriota bacterium
ACGGTGTATCTGATCGATCAGGGGGTTTCCCTGGCGCAGCAGCAGCGCGACCTGGAATACATAGCGAAAACGGGTCTCAGGCTCGTGGTGCTCTGGCCGCCGGTCAGCCGCTGGGACTCGCCTGACAGGGTCTCGATTGCCTTTGATTCTATCGACCGGGTGATGGATATCTGCGAAACTCTTGGAATCAAGGCGATCCTGGAGCTGGAGGGGCAGAATCCCGCGTTCCAGTTCATGCCGGATTACCTTTTCAGGGACGAATACAGGAGCGAAAACGATACAGGCAAACACTGGGCGAACTATCTCCATCCGGAAGTGGATAAAATCATCACGGACTACATCCTGGCGATTGCCTCCCATTTCAAGGGCCATCCCGCCCTGTTCGGCTACGACCTTTTCAACGAAGTGAATTTCCGCTCTACAGACAAGTACACCCGAAAAGCTTTCCAACACTGGCTGAAAGAAAAATACAGGGACATCCGCGAATTGAACAAAGTCTGGGGGCGTTTTTATACTGATTTCAGCCAGATCCGTCTTGACAACTTTGATTATGATTATTCGCGCTGGTCTTCCCTGCGGCCTCAGCTCGATTTCCAGGATTTCCGCTCTGATACGATCCAGGCCCTGGTCAAAAAATGGGGCGATGTGGTGCGCTCGGTCGATCCGGACCACCCGGTGATCGCGGACAATTCCTGGTCCATGACCTGCTTTGAAAACATGCTGCTTGCCAATGACGACTGGAAAGTATCCTCTGTGGTGGATATTTTCGGCCTGAGCGTGTACCCGCAAAGCTGGGATGTTCATATCGCCGACGATCCTTGCGCCTTAAGCCAGATTTATAACAGCGGGGTTTGCGCCGCGGCGGGAACACCTGTGATGGTTTCCGAACTTCAGACTCACAACCAGACAATGCTGGGACAGAATTCATCCGTTTTCGATGAAATAAAGCTCTGGACCTGGCAGGCATTCATGTACGGGATCCATGCGCTGGTCTACTGGAAGTGGAAACCGTTCACCCGCGGGTTCCAGGTGACCGGGCGCGGGATGACAGCCCAGGACGGCACGCCGAATGAGCGCTCGGCCCAGGCCGCAGCGGTAGCCGGGGTGATCAACGCCAACCCGGAGCTGTTTGGCAGGCGCAAGGTTTACGATTCAGCAGTGGCGCTGCTCTACAGCCCTGAATGCGACAGTTTCACCGACCTTACCCTGCCTGAGGAAAAAAGCGGCTTTTACCGGGATTCGTTTGCCGGGTGGTATCGCTATCTTTTCAACCGCGGGATAAGGCCGTCGATAATCAAGGCCGAGGATCTCGACAAGGCCCACACGGACCACCTGCGCCTGCTGGTAGCTCCGGCGCTGGCCATGCTCAGCCGTAAAGACGCAGCGCGCCTCCGGGCCTTTATCGAAAAAGGCGGCAGGGTGATCGCGGACGGGCGCTTTGCAGTGATAGATAGAAACGGTTTCGCCTACGAGAGTGCTCCCGGCGAACTGACCGACTTGTTCGGTTACAGGGAACTTGATTTCCTCTCCCCTTATGCTGATCAAAACGCTACGATTGCCAACCGGTTCAGCGTGATCAAACTAATTTTCGCCACAACTGTGGGCAAAACCTCTCTCGACCATCCGCTCTGCGCACTGACAGACAGCACGCTTTATCTTCCCACCTTTTTCGGCCATGATATTTCCAATGCCTGCATGAAGAAGCTGGTAGACAGTTTCCTGTCCGAGGCTGTCGATAAGTCGTGCGAGGTGCTTGCAGCCCAGCCGGGTGTGGATCTCACGATTACCCATGGCAAAGGCATACTGGTGGGAGTGTGCAACTACGCCCACGAAAAACAGCGGATACGGGTGCGTGTGGACACTGATTCTCCCTGCCGCCCGCTGTGGGATGGAATGGATTTCAACTGCGAAACTCAAGATGGCGCAAGCGTGCTGGAGGCTGTAATCCCGGGGCGGGATATTGCAGGATTTCATTTCGAGTAATACTTGAAGTTAATTGGGTTATTATCTTATTTATCAAAATATAACAATGTTTAGATATTTTAATATAGCGCTCTTAGTCTCTCTCTTCTGCCTGTCAACAGGCATGGCTGAGGATTTCGGCAGCGGGCCTTTCAAAGCCGGATGCGCGCAGATCGGGGTTACAGACAGCGTGCAGGTCAACCTCGAAAAAATTCTTGCCTACATCAACAAGGCGGACAGCCAGGGAGTTAAAATACTCTTATTCCCTGAGACCGCGCTTTCCGGCTACCGGCCTTACCATTACAAAGACAAGCCTTTTCCCTCAAAAGAGATTCTGGACAACGCCCTGGAACGGGTCTGCCAGCAAGCCCGCGAAACGGGAATCTGGCTTGTACTGGGTACTACTTCCTATGAAGAAGACGGACTTTATAACATCATGTACCTTATCGACAACCGGGGCGAAATCAGGGCCAGCCATGCCAAGACCCACGGAACCGGGGGCAGGTATTTCAAAGCCGGGAAAGAGGTGAGAACTTTCGAGCTGGCCGGAATGAAGTTCGGCATGCAGATCTGCTACGACGCCAGGTTCCCGGAGGCCTGGAGAATGCAAGTGCTGGAAGGCGCCAAGGTTATTTTCCACGTTTCTCACGCAGCAGGGGGCGACTCCTGGAAAATTCCGGTCTGGGAAGCCCACCTGCGCAGCCGTGCAGCTGAAAACGGGATCTGGGTTGTCTCCTGCAACACCTCCGGTCCGATCCAGGCCGGGAAAAGCTACATTATCGACCCGGACGGGCTGCTTGTGGCAGAGAGCAACCAGGAAAAAGAGGAACTGATTACCGGGATAGTAGACCTTTCCAGAGCCAAGCGGGGAATTCTCCACAGCCGGCGTACGGACATCTACAAACTGATTCCCGGCGATATAGACTCACCCTGAAATTTGCTGATATTTATTACCCCTTTCGGAGGCTGCTGTGTCCTGCCTTATCGGATTTTTGCGAGTGCTTGCCTTTCTGATTCTCTCCGCCTCCCTTGTCCACGCTGCTAACCAGGGCGATGCCGGCTATACCCCTGCCCCTGAAAATCTTGAGGCCCGCGAGTGGTTCCAGGACGCTAAATTCGGCCTGTTCATCCACTGGGGAGTTTACAGCCTCCCCGGCAGGGGCGAATGGGTGATGAACCAGGAACTTATTTCAATCCCGGAATACGAGAAACTGCCGCCGCAGTTCAA